>JABSPC010000099.1 GCA_013215515.1 Crocinitomicaceae bacterium | reverse complement strand
TCAATCAAATACTCTGCGATCTAAAAGGGTAACCCTATTTTCTAATTTCATTCATTAACTCTATTTCCGTATTTCGATTTTGTACTTATCCAACAATCCAGCGATCCCATCTTGTGAAAATACCGCGTTCTTGATTCGATTCTTTTCAGGATCGATTGAGTAATTGTACGAAGTTTGAAAATTGGCTTTTTCAATATTGGTTTGCTCAAAGACTGCTCGAGCTAAATCACAATTATCAAAGATTGCTTCTGACAAATCGCTACCCGTAAAATCGACTTCTTGAAGTTGCGAATTTTGAAACAAGGTTTTTTTAATTTTATTTCGATAGAAGGACGAATGATTTAAAGAACAACCTGAAAACGTGCATGAAAATCCGAATTCATTGCAATTTTCAAATTGAAGCCCTAACATTTTACAATTTCCAAATTTCACATCTTGCAATGATGTATTGTTCAATTTGGCATTGCTTAAATTACAATCAACAAATTCACATTCAATGAACTTAATATCTGACAAGTTAGAATTTGAAAAATCAGAATTTAAGAATATACATCCTTCATACTCTCCCAACTGGAGTGGGGTTACTGAATAATTCTCATGCTCAAATTCTTGTTCTTGGATGTAATGCATGTTACTTATTTGTGACTGGATAATATTGGCATTAATGGTAACATTTTAAACTTAATCCGCCAACTTTTATATCACTTCAGATCTTTTCTTCTTGAGATTTCTTAGGTAGATAGCATCCAAATAAACCAGAAGTTTCATGGAAATACTGTTCACTTGGGGTTGATCGAACAGCGATTCAAACGTTCTAAAATAATTAAGGTCTAGGTCTGATTTAGAGTGAAATAAATTATTCTTATAGACAACTCTCAACTCACTTCCTGGAATAAATATCCATCGGTAATTTAGATCAACGGTAAATGCGTTGTAGTTCGTACTGTGAACGGATTCACCTTCCGAGTCAACAGGGCTGTATGTACTTGGTTCTGTCCAGCCATCGTCCATTAGTAATCTAAACGAGCTATAATCAACCTGTTGCCAATAATGGCGAAGACGTAAATCCATTCCCATTCGTTTTGTAAAAACAAACTGGCTTTCAATTGTGTTTTCAACAACTACTCTATCTCTAACTCCAAGGATTACCTGATCTTCATAACCCGTTTCTTCCGGAGAAACATAACCGTAATCCTCATTAAAGAAATCCAAGTTAATCTTAACAACGAGATTCCAACGGTCAGACATTCTAAACCTCGGACTAAGAAAAAGCCCCTTTCCGTGTTGACCGGTTCCTAAAAAAGTCTTGAACCAGAAACGACCGTCCAGTGCAAAACGCTTACTATAATCACTTGTGAAAAATGTTCTCAATTGCATACTCGGTTGAAAACGAACTTCTCTACCAAAATCTCTTGATTCAAAATGATTGACGCTTCCAAATGGGTTAACATCACCCGATATATTCGCGTATAGTTGCTTTTTATGAAGTGCTCCTACTCGCCAATTGAATTGTGTAGAGGAATACAACTGAGGTTTATAAAGCTCCGCGTACCACCACCCTATGCGTACATCTCTTCTGTAAAAATTATTAGTTCCTTTAAAATCCTTCCAACTAATTCCTCCACTATAACCGCGCTCATTATTGTTATAGAGAAATCCAAGATCGTTTGGATTATACGTATCGCTTTCCTCCCAATAACCGAAATCATATTGAATTTGTCCTGCGACTTTAGAAAATCGTGCTGTAAAACTATGTCCGTTTGTTACGTCCTCTTCAATCACATTAGATGCTTTCACTGTTGATGAAATCTTATACACCCCATTTTTTGAGAAGAGATTCACTTGTCCTACAGTTACGTTTGCGTTTCGTGCATCACCTTCTCTCGTAACGTTCGTATTTACAAACGAAACAGTACTGTTGTTCTTAAGGTTTTGGGAAAGAACAAATACATTATAATTCGTCAATGGGTTCGTGGACTCCATTCTTTCAACACCATTTGAATCTAATATTGTCGCACTCGTTCTACCTTCAACAGCATTAAAAATTCCTATACCGAGTCCTTTTTTAGTTCTTCCAGAAACTTTCGTGCCGTTAATTAATGGAGCGGCATCAGGGCTGCTCGTGAGCGTTTCATTCGTTCCAACGCCGTCAATAGCACCGTAATAGTTGTATGGCGTAGCACCAATCCTTCTTGAATAAAAGACATTTCCAATTTTAAACAGGTTCGTCCCTTCAATAAAGAAATGTCTGTTTTCATTGTATCTAACCTCGAACGGTCCAAGGTTTAAAACTTGTTTATCCGAAGTTGTCTGTCCAAAATCTGGAATTAAAGTCATGTCTAACGTAAATGCATCGTTCAATCCGTATTTCAAATCCATTCCATACGTTGCTCTACTTTTCCAAGTTTGCAATCCACTGGCCTCATCGAATGAATTTTCAAGATAAGCTGTTGCATAGGGCGTAATAGAAAGTCTTAATGGTGACTTAATATCTTTTAATCCTTTCAAATAACCAGACTGCGTGATTGCTCCATATACTTGTGGATCGATTGGGTTCCAATGAGACATTTCACGAATTCTTCGAACTTGTCTCCAAAAATTCATTTTCCACTCTTGAACCGGCTTATTTGGAAAGCGCACAGCAGAATATGGAATTCTAATTTCAAATGACCACCCAAAATCTGTTTGCGCAACGGCACTTTTCCAAACAGCGTTCCACGAATTGTCCATGTTATTTGAGGATTCAAGCCCGTCTACTTCGACTCCAGCAGCGGTCACCATAAATGCAAAAGCATTAACACTATTCGCGTATGGGTCAAGAGAAACTCCGAACCAATCGGCATTTCCCTCATCATCTCTTTGTGACATTGTATAGCTTACTGAATCCGGATTTGGATCGTAGAGATTCCCTCCGAAGTAGATTGCGTTGTCATCGTAAAAAACGTGAATTTCAGAAT
>JABSPC010000098.1 GCA_013215515.1 Crocinitomicaceae bacterium | reverse complement strand
GTTACGGTAGAATCACAACCATACATTGAACTAAATACTAAAGAATGTACTCCACTACTTGAGTATGTTGAATCATTCACTGACCAAGTGTAAGGTTCACCACAAGACTGCACGTCCTGAGTACTTGAAATAACCGTATTACAAGAAGTTTCTAATTTGAACACAAACGCATTTGTTGTTGTTGTTGTTGAATTCAAATAATTTACACCAGTGCCATAATTAAAATCAATAGTGTCTTTATAGGCTCCAGTCGTATAGAAGTTACCATCGTTATCTACATAACTTTGGTAAATTTGGTCATTTTGTTCAGAGCCGAAAGCTTTTACCCAAATGAAATTACCATCTAAGTCCAATTTGTCAATGAAGATATCCTTTGATCCGAAATAGGCTGTTGTGTCACTTCCTAGTCCAGGGTTGTAATCCGTACTGTTACCAATAGTTGTTCCTGAAATGTATAGGTATCCGAAAGGATCAATATTTAAGTCTGTAGCAAAAGTGTTAGCCGTTCCTCCAATTCTTTTTACCCAGATAAAGTCACCCGTAGAAGATAGTTTATGAATGTAACAGTCTCGCATTCCTTGACTGGTCAAGGTGTTAGAAGGAGTGAATGCTATTGATTCAGAAAAACCCCCCGTTACGTAGATATTGTCATCTTCATCACAAACCACTGATTGTCCTTGATCATATGACGCTGAGCCATAGTTTTGGAGCCAAACAAGATCTCCAGTTTCATCCAATTTTGCATATAATATATCGGGACTATCGTCGTAAGAACTTATCACAGTTGTTGGGTTAATAATCATTTGGCCTCCGTACAGTCCAACGACAATTGGATGTCCGTTTGAATCTAGTGTCAGGCCATTTAATTTACAATTATCTTGTGCATTAAAATTAATAGCCCAAATAAAGTTTCCTGCCGTGTCCATTTTAGCAGCAAGAGCATCGTTATTAGCAGAAGCTTGAAATGATATAGATGTTCCTATTGCGGCGGGTACGAATTCTATTTCTTGATTATCTGATCCGTTAATGAACCCTACTAAATAAAGTGATCCCATTCCATCAAGTGCAAAATCCAGAGGAGAATCGTCACCATCTCCACCATATCGCGTTGCCCAGATAAAATCTCCGTTCAGATCCAATTTTAGAATGAAAGCATCAACGCCGCTTGATTCTGATGTCAATAATTCTGTGGCCGATGGGTCTGGGTCTGGGTCAAAATCTACGTCATCACCTTTAAATACGCCTCCAATATATACACCTGAGGCATCTGCTGTAATTACAGTTCCGTTATCCCTGGGTGTCTCTCCTCCAATTTGTTTTGCCCAAATGAAATTACCTTCGGAAGTCGTTTTGGTGATGTAAATATCTCCAGCTCCAGAGGATACCATCAAAAATGTATCCATCATGCTTCCGTCGAAATCTACTGTGCCCGAGAACCTACCTGTTGTATAAATATCACCGTTGTCGTCTACCGTAATTGCACGACCAAAATCGTTGTCTGCACTTCCCTGTGAGTGGGCCCACAGGAATTCGTTTTCTTGAGCCAATACCGAGCCACATGTTAGAAGTACTAAAATGGAGCTCATTATGTTTATGTTTTTCATTTTAATATATTTTTAAGTTAATAAGGACAAAGTTATGGTTAGCGCATACCAATTCAATGAAAAGGATGTAAACCAAGTGTCAACCAAAAAGTTAAAAGCGTTAACAAAGCATCAACTATTTGGTTCTTTTGATGAAAAATGTATGAAATTGAAGGAGCTAACTAGCTGTTTGTGTAAAAAGCACAATGAATTTCCCCTAACAACAATAGAGAGTGTTCTCTTATTTCTGTCCAAGGTTAAAACCCATAACTTTGGAATACAATGAAAAAAGAATTTACAAAAGAAGAACTAGCAGGGATGCAAGTTAAATTTGCCGAGCAATTCCGTACAGGTCAATCGGTATTTGGAAAAGGGGGAGCATTAGCCCCTCTGTTCAAACAGTTTTTGGAAACCGCATTAGAAGCGGAGCTTAATGAGCACCTTGATGAACAAGAGCGTTCTTCAGG
>JABSPC010000097.1 GCA_013215515.1 Crocinitomicaceae bacterium | reverse complement strand
GATAAGTTTCTAAAAGCAATGCGTAGAAAGTACGAACGTTCGGTATTCTCTGATCGCGTAAAAGCAATTTAGAAATTTAGTCCTGATGCATGTATTGGCGTTGACGTTATCGTTGGATTCCCTGGAGAAACGGATGAGGACTTTATGGAAACCGTAGATTTCATTAAAGATTTGGAAGTTTCTTATTTGCACGTTTTCACATACTCTGAACGAGCTAACACGACAGCGATAAAACTAAGAGATCCAGTTCCAATGAACATCCGAAAGCAACGTAGTAAACAGCTGCACATTTTATCGGATAAAATGAAACGAGCATTTTACGAAACAAATATTGGGAAGTCAGGCAATGTTCTTTTTGAAAATGAAGACAATGGCGGGGTTATGCATGGATTCACAGAGAATTATGTAAAAGTAAAGGTTCCTTACAATCCAAATTTGAGTAACACATTCCAAAGAGTGAGCATGGATGAAATTGATAGAGATGGTGTGATGAAATGTTCAATCTTGGAAAATTAGTTCCACGAGATTAATGTAGTTCTAAGCCTACTTCGCAAATAATTGTTTCCTATTTTTAAATGCCTTGAATTCAAGCGCATTATTTGAAGGATCATAGAAGAACATCGTAGCTTGTTCACCTACCTCGCTTTTAAATCTTACATAAGGCTCAATTGCAAATTCGATATTTGCAGCTCTTAGCTTTTTAGCAAGTCTTTCCCATTCCTCCCAACTGAGGACCACTCCAAAATGAGGCACTGGAACATCCTGTCCATCTACTGAATTTGAAATTTTATCTACTGTTTCTCCATTCGGTTTTTCATGAATAACAAGTTGATGCCCATAAAAGTTAAAATCGACCCAATGTTTGTCACTCCGACCTTGAGCGCACCCAAGAATGCCACCGTAGAAATTACGCGCAACTTCTAAATCGTCAACTGGGATAGCAAGATGAAACGGATGCATAAATTATATTTTTCTTAAATATAGGAAAGATCTATCATAGAAAATTAATGGCAAGAAAGTTGAAGTATCACTTTTATTGATACATTTGAATATGATTTTGAAAACAAACACAGCGTATTATTATTCTAGCCACTGAGGTGAACTGGAAACGTTGTAGTACACATAACAATTGAAAAGCCCGGTTCTAAACAGAATCGGGCTTTTTTTTATACATAAATAAAATGAAACAAGAATTTAGCGAATACAAAGACGAAGACTTCCTCGTTTGGAAAACACTTTTCGAGAGACAACAAGTAAACCTTTCCGATAAGGCTTGTGACGAATATATTACTGCCGTTAAAGAAATGAATTCGGTACTGAATTCGAATTCTATTCCAAAATTCACAGAGCTAAATGAGTGGTTTCAATCAAGCACGGGTTGGGAGATTGTTCGTGTTCCTGGATTAATTCCTGTAGATGAATTCTTTGAGTTCCTTGCTCAGAAAAAATTCTGCTCATCAACATGGTTGAGGACTATGGAGCAATTGGACTACCTGGAAGAACCTGATATGTTTCATGATATTTATGGACATATTCCTTTGCTATCAAATCAAGTGTTTTCAGATTTCGCATTTGAATTCGGCAAGCTTGGTAAATCATTTATTGATGACGATGAGAAATTAATTATGCTTCAACGCCTTTACTGGTTCACCATCGAGTTTGGTTTGATTGAACAAAACGGATTGAAGGTTTATGGTGCCGGAATAGCATCTTCGTTTGGCGAATCGATTTCATCTTTGCAAGCTGGAACTGAAAAATTCCCATTTGACTTGGAAGCAATAATAAATCAGTTTTTCAAGAATGATGAAGTTCAAAGTAAGTACTTTGTTATCAATGATTTTGATGAACTATTTGATTCTATTATTGAATTAACGAATAAATGGAAATAACATGAGCTGGGAAAAAGAAAATGAAACTTTGAAGAAAGAAATTGGGTTCAAGAATCAATCAGAATTGGCTGAATTTGTTCTCAGACTGGCGAAACATTCTGATGAAGCAAATCACCATGCAGATTTCGATATAAGATACAACAAGTTATTCATTAGTATCACAACACATGATGCTGGTGGGTTGACTGAAAAGGACTATTATTTATCCAAAGTAATTGATGGAATGCTTGATAATTAGACTATTCGATCGTTTGATTGATTTAGTTTCATTGAATCTGTTAAAAATCGAAAAGCGCAACGCTTTCGTCGAAGCTTCAGCGAAGGAGCAGCCAATCTAGTGATCCAAAAGCAACGCGCATGGAACAATCTTATTCTTCGATTGAACTACTTCGAAATCTTCACAAATAATTCTCGACCTTTCCTTGGCTCAATTGAGTTATAGCACTCTTCCATCTCTACCGATGTGAATTGATCAAAATAAGTAAGGTATTCCTCTATCGTTCCTCCGTATGGTGGGCCACCAGTAAAATCGTGATTAAACATCACTCCGACGATCTTACCGGTATCAGAAAGCAAATCTTCGCACTTCGAAGCGTATGCACTTCTTAATTCAGGATCGATTGCACAAAACAGGGTTTGCTCAACAATGATATCGAACTCACCATGGAACGTAAAAAAGTCCCCAAAAATAATATGGTCCTCCGGGAAAGTAGGAACACGCTCCATTAAGTTTCTCAATGGCTCTTCGGCAAGGTCCATTGCATGAACGTTTTCAAATCCTAAGTTGAAAAGGTATTCAGCTTCATGACCATTTCCGCAGCCAGGAATTAGAATTCGAAGTGATTTGTCCTCTACTTGATCAAAATAGGCTTTAATTGGAGGAGATATTTCTCCCAAGTCCCAACCCGTGTCTTGATCTTCGTATCTTGATTCCCAAAAATTCTTTGATAGATGTTCCATTACATTTTTACAATTCGTCGTACAAATTTACTGTCTTTCGAATGAATTGCAACATAATAAATACCGGAGTCGTATCCTGACAAATCGATCTTTTGATCTACGATATTGTCAATCAACAACCGTCCTTCTGAATTGAAAACTTGAATTGTATTGTCTTGCGATCCTTCAACAAATAGCACGCCCTTTGTTGGACTCGGATAAATTGAGACCGATAAGCCTTCTTCAATTAAGCCCAGTTCATAAGAATGAATTACTCCAATTGCATCAAGGTCAAATCCTCCCGAATCAAAGCCTGTTGGATAGGTATCATTGATTATCATCCCTTGTCCATCATATGTCCCGTATAGTGGGTCTATCGTTCCTACAACGTCTATTATTCTAATATGCGTAATCGAATTAACATTCAATCCAGGTGTTGAAGCCAATTCCTCCAAATCAAATGGAGTTCCATAATTTGCACGGTACTTTCCAGCAAAATTATTGACGTAACGGCAATTCACAGTATCAAAATTCGTCAACTGAACATCTGTCTGAACCTCACTAGTCGATTCAAATCGAGTGAAGTTAATTCCATCAGAGCTCACTTCAACAAAGGCCAATTCCAAATAGTGATCAATAAACCCATTTTCAAAAACAGCAAAATCAGGGCCTACTCCATTGCTTATCGGAGCGGGAAACGTTACAATAGCACTTCCTCCATCTCCAAATGACACAACTCCTACTCCATCAGCCTGTCCCGTGATATCGGAATCAATACCATAAGAGGAATTTCCTAAGGATGGCACGGTCAAATTCATTGGTCCTCGCGTTACAACAGCATTGCTGGTCCATGCAATAAATACAGATGAATCTTTATGTATAGCTGTCGACCCAAGAACGCCTGGCTCTGGAGCAAAACTCTGTCCCCAACTTAGTATTGGAACTAAAATGAACAAATACTTAATCATAAAAAAGAACTTTACTTGGATTAAGACCTACATGATAACTTATTTCATAAACACCAGTAGAATTGAACTTTCGGAGATAACCAGTATTTGTATATCCCATAGCATCTAAAACGAATATTTTATCAAGAGTTGAATTATACGAGACACCATAAATAGTGTTGACTTCAGACAAGTCAACGAAATTAGATGATTGAACGAGTTCGCTGCTTGCATTAAAAATACCAATTGAACTTGCGTCGTAAATAAGAAAATCATTGTTCATTGGTGCAATCCCGTCAACGCTAAACGTAAAAGATTCCGCAAGGACGTCAGTTGTAGAGTTCACACGCTTGAGTCGTGAAGGAATTGCTCCATAATCACCTCGAGCGATTACATAAACATCACCGAAAGCGTCAGAGACAACGGCTCCAGGATTAGGACCAACTGTAATTTTCATCAACTCAGAATTTGTTCCTAAATCAATTACGGATAAAGTAGAATCCACATTTGGGAAATTTAGGCCACCAGAATTCGCGACATACAACTTACCATTTGCGACTGCCAAACCTTCAGGATTATTTCCGACTTGAATTCTCGAAGTGACCGTTAATGTTACCGTATCAATTACGTCAACATAGCCATCATAGCAAGATACGTAGGCATTTGATCCATAAAAAGCAATTGATCTAGGCTGCTTTGCCGTGCCTCCCGCTTCCATTTGTATTTGCTTAATAGATGTAAAATCTTTGGCGGATAAAACCTCGATTACGCTCGACACATTAACAACAATATAGATTTTGTCTCCGTATCGTTTCATGTCGTTTCCAGTATCTCCAATCTGACGGTTGGTTCTCGTGACGAAATAGGCATTATCAATAGTTCCAGATGTGAAATCAATCCATGAGATTGCAGAATTATTCTGTTGATACAATCCTTCACAAAGGACCAAAACACCATTTGTCAATTCAGGAGCTGTTGATGGATTTTGAGGCTCGTCCGGTTTACAGGAAAAAAGAACCAAAGCCAGTACTAATAGACTAATTAAGCGCATAACTTAAAGATATTAGATAGTTTCTTCCAGGCATTACAAATGATCTCACAAAAGCATAAGATTTATTGAAAACGTTCTTTACATTTGCCTGTATTTTTAATTTGTTTTTCTTGTTTAATTTGAAATTGTAGTTAACTGCAACATTCGAAATTAAATAGCCTTCAACTAGGTTCGATTCGATATTTTCATTGAGCGCATACCTCCCAGAAATGAAATTATTGGAAAAGCTAACACCAAATCCTTTAAACTCCATTGCCACATCAAAATTAGCTATGTGCTCGGGTGTATAGGCCACTTGATTACCGAAATTC
>JABSPC010000096.1 GCA_013215515.1 Crocinitomicaceae bacterium | reverse complement strand
CAAAACTAGCAATTTGAATGTTGATGAAATAAGTTCCATCAATAACACTATCTGGAACAAATATCAACTCTGTAATTGTTCGTTGAGTTTGTGTGTTGTTAGGATATTCCCAAAACGTATGGTGAGATATAAGCTCTCCGCCATCTTCTTCCTTGTCTATCGAAGGGGTATCTATCAATAAGTGTTCTATCCCTCTGTCAATTAAAAACTGTACGGCTTTATGATCGATAAAAGTGGGATTAGTATTAGAATATTGCATCGATAATTTATCTCCACTATTTGGTAAAGTTCTAATTACAATTGCTTTTGCTCCATTAGCCTGAAAAACATCTTCTATTTGAGCTAAAGTTATAATGCCGTCTCCATTTATTTGTTCTGGAGTTATACTCACTACCTCAGCTAAAAAGAAAAACTCTTTTAAACATTCATTAATCGTTTCTTGTTCTTTACTAATATGTCCAACACATTCTGTATGAGTTCCATTACCATGTGGATTAAAAAAAATATTTCTAAAATTTACTGCCCCACCTAAATTAACATCTCCGGTAAAAGCATCAGTCATTACAGGAGTAAACCTTGGAACATCAACATACCAAGCTGTAGGGTTTTCCTTTGCTGCTTTTAAAGGCATAGAAATATCTAATGGCTTAGATAAGTCTATTTGATAAGTTTTACTGTTGTGTTGTATTGTAGTTTTCATCTAAACATAAAATAAGTCTGAGGTAATTTTATCTGCGATAAATATTCCTTCTTGGGTTAATGTTATTTTATTTTTTTCGGTTTGAAGATAAGAAGAATTCAAATAGGGCTGAATTTCTTTCTTAAAATGACTGTTTAACTCTTCATTAAACTGATTAGAAATATAATCGATGTCAACCCCCCAAATGGTTCTTAAACGAGTTAAAACGTATTCGTTAAAAGCTGTTTTTTCATCAATGATTTCTTCCTCAAAACACTTTTCATTCTTAGAGATAGCATTAATGTATTTAATATTGTTGGCAATGTTCCATAATCGCTTATTTTCAATAAAAGAATGTGCCGAAGGTCCAAACCCTAAATATTCGACTCCCTTCCAATAGTTACTGTTATGTTGAGAGTAAAACCCCTTTTTACCAAAAGAAGAAACTTCATATTGTGTAAAGCCAAATTCTTTTGTTTTTTTAATTAAGGTTTTAAACTGGTCAATCATTTTATCATCATTTAAACGGGGTAATTTTCCCATTTCCACTTGATGTGCGAGTTTAGTTTTTGGCTCAATGGTTAGTCCGTAAGCAGAAAGGTGTGGAACTTCAAAGTCAGCTACTTTTTGCAAATTGTCTAACCAAATTTTATCCGTTAAAATAGACGAACCATAAATTAAATCAATCGTAATGTTTTCAAAACCAACATCCTGACTTCTCTTTATACTTCCTTCAGCTTCATTAGCATTGTGTGCCCTATTAAAAAACTTTAATTCCTCATTATCAAAAGATTGAACGCCAATACTCAATCTGTTTACTCCAGAACCTTTTAACTCTTGTAGTTTTTGTTGAGTTAAATCATCTGGATTGCACTCTAAAGTCAACTCAATATTATTGGCAACATTGTAATTTTGATAAACAGATTCTATAATCAATTTTAGCTCATCTCCACTTAATAAAGAGGGTGTTCCTCCTCCAAAGTAAATGGTTTTTATTTCGCTTGTTAATTGGTGTTTTCTACTTTCAATTTCTTTAATAAT
>JABSPC010000095.1 GCA_013215515.1 Crocinitomicaceae bacterium | reverse complement strand
TTTCTGAACGCTTAAAAATGTGGTCAGATACTATAGAAAAATTCAATATTGACAAGTCCGAACTCAGGCGGGTTCGAAGTGATCTGGACAAATACTTCATCCCCCTTTCGGGAAATGAAGAACTGATAAAACTCGATACTATTTTCTTTTTGGAACTTTCAGACAACGTCGACTTTGAAGTCAATCAAATTGAAGGAACCGAGAAAATTCGATACTTACTAAATAACGTGTATCGCAGTGACTTTCTATTGGGTATGAAATCTAGAGAAATCAGCTATTTAAAGCTTCACGCGCAAATCGCCGAAAACGTTCGTTGTTTTGTTTTAAAGCGAACTAAGAATTCTGATATTCATGAAGTCATCCAGAAAATTCGTACTATTATTAATCAATGATAGAATCGAAACCCTGAATGCGGTCTTACTTTAATCTTCCTAAAAATGAAAAACGACTTTTACGAGAGGCGGTATTTCACTTGTTTTTAACGAAGATTCAATTGAAGTTCCATTCGTTTAAATTTTATTCCGAAAAACTGGTTTCGACGGGAACAATTGAAAATCATCCTGAAGAAGAATTAAAAGAGATCCGAGTTGCAATTCGAAGAGCAAACAAAATCTCCTTTTGGAAGAATAAATGCCTCGTGAGTACATTAACCGCACGAAAAATGCTGAACAAGAGAAACATCAAATCAACCGCGCATTTAACCTTGCAAAAAGACAAAATGAACGATACATTGAATGCTCATTCATGGATTCATTCAAATAATACATCCTTGGTTTTCGATGAGCCGGGATTTGTTATTGTTCATACGTTTTAGCAAATAAAACAAGGATTAACAACGACTCAAAGCACCTCTACTCGACCCTGCCAATAGACATGTCAAGCGAATAATCGACCTGCATAATTTTCGTATATTTGATACGAACCGAAACACAGGACTTAAACGATAATTGATGGTCAAGTACAAGCGAAAAGACGAAAATATTGCCAGTAAAATTCACGATGAAATTGTGATGGTAAATATTGATCAAGGCAATTATTTTGGACTAAATACTGTTGGATCTGATATCTGGGAGATCTTGAATGAATTTAAATCGATTGATCAAATTGTAGAATTACTAATGGAATCTTATGAAATTGATCGCGAAACATGCATGTCAGAAGTCAAATCATTTATTGATAGGTTAACTGAAAACGATCTAGTTGAAACATCGTAAATAACATTATGAGCGAATTAAATTCTTTACGAGAGCACCTATTCGTCATTAATGCGCTATCCAACAAATCTTCCGATAATCAGGCATTACTTGATATGATTGATCCAACTACTTTAATTAGAGTTATTCAGCAACACAAAATTGTTTCGGGAGTAGGAAAAGTATCAATCAACCTTCCTGATTCTGAAATCAATCATCAAATTGATCAAGCCTATCAAGAGAATAAAATATACCAGTTAACACTAACCAACGAGCTTTACAAAATATACGATTGGTTCGAAGAAATTCAATTCATTACGCTCAAAGGTCCTGTTTTAAGCCAATTCTTACATAACGATCCTGCGGAAAGAAGTTCAACCGATTTAGATATTCTGGTTGGCTTGGATAATTTGGATCAGTGCACAGAAATTCTCATTGCAAAAGGATATAAACTACTTACTGAATTCAACTCTCCAAAGCAAAAGGAGGCTATCCTTAAATACTATCATCATTTTGAATTCTACAATGCCGACAAAGGCATTTTAATAGAACTGCATTGGGGACTATTGGCCCGAGATAGACAACACAAGCGGATTCATGACTTGATCGAACAAACTTCTATAGTTGAAATAAGCGGGAGAAAATTCAAAATATTGAACCTAAGTCCTTTGGTAGAGTATTTGTCTACGCATGGAACATTTCATCTATTCTTTAGATTACAATGGCTTTATGATATCAAAATCATCTTCCTCAAATTATCAGAAGAAAAACTTCTTGCAGTGCTTACACATTGCGAAAAGAACAAAACGGAAAAGCAATTTCTCACCGCTTTAAACTTAATTCATCAATTATTTGGAACTGAACTTCCTCAATCAGTACTTGATAAAATTGAGACGACCAGCGATGTCAAGACCCTTACAAAAATGTCGATCCGATCGATTAATGACACTTCAAATGGAATCACATCCAAACGAACGCGTAATTTAATGAGTAAACATCGGGTTCAGTTAATCACAAATGGCTTTAGTGGGATAATGAAAAGTATTTGGTCAAGGAATGTACGACCAGAAAACTGGAAGATTTACGCTTTTCCAGACAGCGTGTTTTTTCTGAATAATTTATTCTCTCGCATAATTTGGATGTATGGGAAAATGACCGGAAAGCTAAAATAGAAATGTGTGTTTTTAACAAAATTCAATAAGAAGCACAATCAAACGTTTATCAGGAAAGCTTATACTTGTACTATATTACAATTAGAATGTACAAACTTCTACTAATATCAGGACTTATATCAATCATTTCATTTAATGGAATGAGCCAGAGAGCTGTTGAAGATTCCATAATTGGAACTCCATGGGTATCTGTTCAGTATGGATTAAATTTTACCGCTGGAGACCTTAAGGAGAACCATGGTTTTTTCAATCACATTGGTCTATTTGCAGGTTATAAAACCGATAAAAATTGGATTTATGGTCTTGACGCTAGCTACATGTTCGGCGCGGATGTAAGAGCAACTGGATTGTTTGATCATTTGGTTGATTCAAAAGGAAACATTACTGATCAAAACGGTGATATCGCTACTGTTCAAGTTCAATCACGAGGGATGTATACAAACCTATCCGTAGGTAAAGTATTGCCCGTTTTAAGTCCAAATCCAAATTCAGGTCTCTATTTAAGTTTTGGTGCTGGATTCTTAGCTCATAAATTGAGAGTCGAAACGCAAGAACATGTTGTTCCAGAATTAGAATTAGACTACAAAAAAGGATACGACCGATTATCTCAAGGAGTAAACATTAGCCAATTTGTCGGTTATGCATATATGGCCAATCAAGGGTTTGTAAATTTCTATGCTGGATTTTATATTCAAGAGGGATTTACTTATAACCGAAGAGAAATTTTCTTTGACACACCAAATACACCAGTTTCAAAAGACATGATGCTCGATATCCAATATGGAATTAAGCTTGCATGGTTGATCCCTGTATATCAGAGAAAACCTAAAGAATTCTATTTCAATTAATGTATCTGCTTTATAACATAAGCATCTTTTTTCTCGGGCTCGGACTTCGAATCGCCTCACTATTTAATCCAAAAGCGAAACTATGGGTTAAGGGCAGAACCAATTTGTTTCAAGAATTACCGAACGTAGAGGGTAAAAAAGTTATCTGGTTTCATTGTGCCTCATTGGGTGAATTCGATCAAGGCCTCCCTTTAATGAATAAGATTAAAGAGAATGATTCTGGTATTTATTTAATTGTCACTTTCTTCTCTCCATCAGGGATGCAACATTACCAAAAGCGGAATCACAAGGCAGATCACGTTTGTTATATTCCCCTGGACACTTCTTCTAAGGCCAAGAAATTCATCAAAGCAATTCAACCTGAATCTGCATTTTTCATTAAGTACGAATTCTGGACAAATCATATTTTAGCTTGTAAAAATAACGGCACAAAAGTGTACAACGTAAGTGGTTTGTTCCGTCGAGATCATCGCTTTTTTAAATCAACAGGAGGATTTTTTCGAAAGACATTGCGACTCTTTGATTGGTTCTTCGTTCAAAATGAAGAATCACTTCGTTTACTGAAAGGCATAGGTATACAACAAGTCTCAGTTAGTGGAGACAGTCGATTTGACAAGGTTGCTGAAAATAAATTAAATCTAAAAAAGAACAGTCTAATTGCAAACTTCTGCGGTAATGCTACTGTTTTCATAATTGGAAGTTCGTGGCCAAAGGATGAGGAGCTATTAATTCCAATTGTGAATCGGCTTGATTGCAAAGTCATTATAGCCCCTCATAACATTGATGAGAGTCACGTGAAAGGAATTACGAGCAAATTGGAACGATCATTTGTACGGTTTTCAGACACAGACTCGATTGGCGATCAAGACATAATGGTATTGGATACAATAGGACATTTATCAAGCGCCTACGCCTTTGGGGCAGTGGCTTATGTTGGAGGCGGGTTTTCTGGAAGCCTTCACAATATTTTAGAGCCTGCAGTTTTCGGAATGGGCGTTATCTATGGTCCAAAACACAATCGTTTTCCTGAAGCGACACATTTTATCGAAAATGGATTCGGATTTGAAGTGAGTTCAAGTGCTGAATTAAAATTGCGAATAGATGCTATTCTTTCTGATAAAGACGCAATTGATTCTAAAGCAGAGGAATTTGTTCAAAAGAACATTGGAGCATCGGATAGGATTTTTAAAGAGTTGGATTTTTAGATCGCCCTCTGGGCTTTTGGATCACTTCGTCCTTGGATCGCTGCGCTTTTAGATTGATTCTAGTTTCAATTAATCCATAAATAATCCAAAAGGCAAAGCCGCTCTAAAAGGGAGTTTACGACCGATCCAAAAGTGAGGAACGAACGGCCTAAAAGCGTAGCGATTCAATTTACTTCCAACTCAACAACTTCAATTGATCCTCGCCGTTTTTATAGTACTTTAACTGAACCAAGCGAACCAACTTTTCCATTGATGACCATTTGGGATTTCGATTTGAACTAACCGCAATAATTTCTCTCGCCGGATATTCTTTTAGCGTATCAGAATGAATACGAACCACATCTTTCAGGTGCAATAAATCTCTATAATTTGATGGGATTAAGGTGTAACCACCATGCAGATCAACCATTTTAACCAAAAGTTCAATATTTCCGCCTTCATAATTCCAGCCCTGTTTGCTTTTTTCTTTTAACTCACAGAAATGAATCATTTGGGTTCTCAGGCAATTCCCTTTACGTAACAGCCATGGATGGTATTCTTCCAAGTCAAAAGGAGAAATCGTTTCATCCTTAATTGTAGGAGCATAAGCATAAATCTCTTCGTGGAATAGAACTGTTGTCCTCCATTTTGGCTGATGAACCGGTCCAGCTAAAATCCCCATATCAATTGTCTTTTCTTCAAGAGCAACGAGAATTTCTTCCGTCTTCATTTCCTCAATTATCAATTCAACTCCCTCCAAATCCCGCATCCACTCTTGGAACAAACCAGGAAGCATATAACCCGCGATTGTTGGAATAATACCTACTTTAACTTGCTCGCGATAGATCCCAGACCTTTGTTCACCAAGTAGTTTAACACGCGAATATTCAGTTAAAACATCTCGAATAATTACAAGCAGCTCCTTTCCGTATTCCGTTAATTCCAGCGGTGATCTCGATCGATCAAAAATTTGATTCCCCAAAGTTTGTTCAGCCTTTTTAACTTGCATAGATAGTGTTGGCTGCGTAACAAAACACCGCTCACTAGCCCTTTGAAACTGTCGTTCTTCTGCAACCGTAACGATGTATTGCATCTGCTGAATTGATACCATATAATAATTATTTATACTAAAATAAATAAATTCGATTACTTCTATAGCGCTTATCTGTTAACTTTGTACAAGATGAAATTAATTCATCTAAGAGGTGAGATTATTCATAACTTTGTAACACATTAAAAAAGAAATAACATGAGTGTATTAGTAGGAAGAAAAGCGCCTTCATTCACAGCGCCAGCAGTAGTAAACGGTGAAGAAATCGTTTCTGATTTCACATTGGATAATTTTATCGGAAAGAACCACGTTTTGTTGTTCTTTTATCCAAAAGATTTTACGTTCGTTTGCCCATCTGAATTGCATGCTTTTCAAGCAAAATTAGGTAAATTCGAAGCTCGTGGGGTTAAAGTTGTCGCTTGTTCAACAGATACTGAAGAATCACATTGGGGATGGCTTCAAGTACCTAAAGAAAAAGGTGGAATTCAAGGGGTGACTTACCCAATTGTTGCGGATACTACAAAAACGATCACTGAATCATATGGAATTATGGCTGGTGAGTACGACATCGATGATGAAGGAAATACGATCGCAACTGGACCAATGATTGCATATAGAGGTTTGTTCTTAATTGACAAAGAAGGAATAGTAATGCATCAATTGGTAAACAACTTACCATTAGGAAGAAACGTTGATGAGGCATTAAGAATGGTTGACGCATTACAATTCTTCGAAGAAAACGGTGAAGTTTGCCCTGCAAACTGGACCAAAGGTGACGACGGAATGACTGCTTCATTTGATGGAGTTGCTGATTACCTTGCGACACATTAATAGAATAACATTATTTGAAGCCCCTCTCGCTTGAACCGAGAGGGGCTTTTATCTTTACCAGTAATTAGTTTTGTATAAATAGTAAACACAATTAGCGAGAAGGGGCAGAGATCTTAATGGGGGCTAGATAAGTCAAGAACTATATCGTAAAAAAGACCTTTC
>JABSPC010000094.1 GCA_013215515.1 Crocinitomicaceae bacterium | reverse complement strand
GATACGCTCCATTTACAACATCTTTGTAAATCTCAAATTCTTCTGGAGATATTTTTTGGTGTCTTGGAGGGTGACACTTCATAAATGCATGACACATGTGGTCAATTAGGTCATAATATACACCTGTGAAATCCCATTCAGTATTTTCCATAGCCCAAGTTGAAGCAGCATGAATCGAAACATTTTGAGAAAGTATTTTCGCAATTATCATAATCGATTTAGATTCTGCTTGATCAATTCGTTCAGCAAGTGGCATAAAAGGCAGTATGTGTGCCGTAGTTACTTCTGCCCCATGCATACGAAGATCCTTGACATATTTCTCTATATTTTTAGGATGTACACTCCCCTCGACTAGAGGCCACGGTTCATTATACTCTCCTTTCAAATTAGTGAATTGATCTGAAATTATTACTCCGTTAATTGGTTCGGCAGGATGACTTGGCCACCATCCAATAAGGTTTGATCTATAACCTTGATTGTGCAAAATATTCCAAATAGCCTTTACTTTACGTTGCGTAACAGTTACAGGACGGACTGTTTGTTTTTCGGCATCGAGTTCTAAAAATCCCAAA
Source organism: Crocinitomicaceae bacterium (assembly GCA_013215515.1). GTDB lineage: Bacteria > Bacteroidota > Bacteroidia > Flavobacteriales_D > Crocinitomicaceae > UBA4466. Next base: position 1,098 of record JABSPC010000094.1, on the reverse strand, counting down.
ACGCCATGTTTATCTGGTGTCTTTCCTGTAGCAATTGAAGTCCAAAGCATTGGAGAATATGGAGGATTCATCGTGCTTAAATTTCCATGAACTCCTTTTTTCATCAATTTCGCTAGAGTTGGCAGTTTCCCTTGCTCCAACAATGGATTAATGATATTCCAGTCTGCAGCATCCCATCCAATCAAAACTACTTTCTTTTTCATTTTTTTTTCCTTTTCGAATGATTAACTGCATCACGTACTTCTCGCCAAGCCCTCAACCCTTTGTAGCCAGCAGCCAGTAATCCTAAGGAACCTTTAGCATCAACTTGATACTCTAATGAATTTGTCCGTTTCTGTTTATTTCTAGGCATAAAAAACTTAAACATTAAACATACTACAAATACCTATTTATAAATAGGTATATTTAAAGTCTAAACCTAACCAAAATTAAATGATTAAATACAAAAAATTTATGATTAAAGACAAAAAAATTAAGCATTGTTTGACTCAGTATGGAGTTCTTATGGCAGCGATTGGAGGTATTAATGATGTTAGTGCTGCTATTATTTATACTGATGAAACTCCTGATTTTGCAGGAGGATCTAATAGTCAATATTTACTAGATGTTAACAACGATGGTACGGATGATTTCAATATAAATAATACTGGAGTGTCACTTTATATTTCGCCTCTTCTTTCGATAAATGAGGTATTAGGAAGTCCAGGAAATCAATCTATTTACGCTTATCCATTTGCATTGAACGGAACGGATCCTATTAGTTCAGGTCAAGCAAGCTGGTTTAACAATGGATTTTCCAGTGGTTATAATTCGCTAAATTATGAAGGTGGAGTGTATGGAAACTTTATTAATGTTACTGATAAGTATGTTGGGCTTCGCTTTGATATAGGTGGTAGCATTCATTATGGTTGGGTCCGTTTAGATGTTAATCAAGCTGGCGATGCATGGGTCGTTAAGGACTACGCATATAATGACGTAGCTGGATTACCTATCAATGCTGGAGAGGGAGCTCCTCCTATATCCGCAGAAGTTGTTTCTGGGATTACTGGAACAGATATTGACGAGACAACAAGTGGAACAGACCTTCAAGTGAGTTTT
>JABSPC010000093.1 GCA_013215515.1 Crocinitomicaceae bacterium | reverse complement strand
TTTATTTCAATAATATCTTTTCTTAAACGCCCTCGCCATTCGTCATGAATGTAAGTCGTCGATTGAAAATGCTCGTCTAAAAACTTCATCATTTTAAGTGTGAACGAATCACGGATAATAAGACATTTAAGAGGCTCTCCATTGACATTGACTTTTACCATTTCAACTTCACTTTGAGAAAGTTCACCATCCGTTTTATATCCAACCTTAACACCAGTTCTCACAGTAGTTGGTGTCTTTCGCTTTAACACCACGAACTGTTCTGTAAATTCTTCTGCAAGGCCGATCATTTTGGCCATGTTTCCTTCTTTTGAAACAGAAGTAATTGTAAATTCTTCCAATGTCTGAGGCCGTAGTTCAGGAAAGTCCTTTGCAACACGTTCTATAATTGCCTCATACCCAAAGAAAGCTCCATAATCTGTCCAATGGTCATCCGTTTTCTGGAATAAAAGAGGCCCGTCTTTCTTATGTTTCATTATGTTTTCCCGAATATCAATCATGTTAATATTTGGATCAGAATTGAGACCTACCAATTGATCTCTGCGACCGAACTGGCCCTTTTTAAATACAGTTCTAGGCAAGTACTCTGGATACACATTCATTTTATTCGGAACAATGGCGGTATAGTATTTTATCCCACGTTCCTCGCACCAATCATTTCTAGACGTTAATTCCTTTCGAATCATTCGCATCACCTTTTCATTGAACACAAAGGCGTTTTCATGGAAGGCCTTGGATTTCGTTGCGTAAAACCATCCGTCCTTTCCTACTGTAACCAACCCCGGTTTGGCAGAGACTCCTAAAACATCAAATTCAAGCCCATTCAATATGTCAATCAAATTCGTTCTCAAGCTGAAATTGTCTGAATAGTACAGATCATAGTTTTCCGTATAAGCATCGAGCTTGGCCATATCAAAAATGGGCTCTGCTGCCATTACTCTATTCTCCTTTATTTCCTTGTTTTCAATAAACTCCATGTATCCATTGACCATTGGAAAAACGAGAATTAGGAAAAACCCTAAAACGGTGAAGTAATTGATTATCTTCTTTCCTTTCTCCATTAAAATCTGAAATAAATGAAAGGGTTATACGAGTTCCCCGCTAAGTATAAGATGGACAACAAGAGCAATGAAAAGGCGATCATAGATTTCATGAAATGCAAGGCAACCGCTGCATTTCCTGTGCTCATCGCAGATTTTAACTTATCAATAATCATTCGGCCATATCCAAATGCAAGGAAGGTCGCGATCAATAGAACTACAATTGCTTTGTTGTTTAGAAAGTCTTGAGCATATATTTTGAGGCTGTCGTGATTCCCCATAAAGAACATTTTTTTAATATATTCTGTTCCGACTTCGAGCGTTTCCGATTTAAAAAGCACCCACCCTATCATTACAACCAATAAAGTATAAGCGATTCTGATTGGTTTGCAGAGAGAATTTAAGATTTTATCAAACCCTAATCTTTCTATCAAAAGGAACAGTCCGTGATAAATCCCCCAAACAACAAATGTCCAATTGGCGCCATGCCATAAGCCGGTCAGTAAGAAAACAAGCATCAAGTTCCGTAGGGTCAACAACTCCCCTTTTCGATTTCCACCTAATGGAATATATAAGTAATCTCTAAACCAAGTTGACAATGAGATGTGCCATCTTCTCCAGAAGTCTCGAATCGAGTCGGCAATATAGGGTAGATTGAAATTCTCCAGAAAGTCAAACCCGAAGATCTTACCCAAACCAATTGCCATATCTGAATATCCAGAGAAATCGAAATAGATTTGAAGTGTATAGCATATTATTCCAAGCCAAGCGGCTCCTGTCGTAATATCGTCGATTTGTTGGCCGAAAATTAAATCCGCAACATGACCAACATAATTTGCAATTAAGACCTTTTTGGCAAAACCGATAATAAATCGATGCACACCTTGAGCAGCTTTGCTCATCGACAATACTCGGTTTTTCAATTGATTCACAACATCGTTATAGCGGACAATTGGCCCAGCGACTAACTGCGGAAATAATGAAATATATAATGCGAGATCCAAGAAGTTTTTCTGAACTGGCGCGGTTTTTCTGTAGACATCCACCAAATACGAAATAGCTTGAAACGTGAAAAAGGAAACTCCAATAGGCAGTATGACGTCTTTAAACTCTACGATTGAGCGACCGAATATAGATCGAACTCCGTTGAAATTATCAAGGAAGAAATTGGCGTATTTGAGATAGGCAAGCATCCCTAAATTGACCGTTATTGCAATCCCCAATCGAATTGCTCGCTGCCTTCCTTCACCATTGGCAATTAAGCGGCCAAAGAGGTAATTAAGTATAATTGAAATGGCCAAGATTGACGTATGCGAAACGCTTCCCCAAGCATAGAAGTAAATGCTCGCTAGAAGTAGAATGGCGTTGTGAAATCTTTTATGAAGAACTCCTATTAAAAGAAGCACCACAGGCAAGAAAACAAACATGAAATACGCTGAGCTAAAAACCATTCGACGGCTAAAATAGTGCTTTTACGTAATAAATCGCTTCTTTTCCTCTTCAGAGGGAACGACGCAATACCCCTTTGAAAGTCGTTGCCTTCTTTTCGCAATAAAATCATATCCTAGGTCAGCGATAAAACGAGGAACAATCCATCCAATAGACAACAAGCGTTGCGGGAATTTAAAGTACTTCGTTATTCGCTTTGCTCCTGTGGATTTTGAATACAACCTATCATTCTCAAAAAAATAAAAAGTGCTTAAATCGGGAGCATCAAAGCCTTTCTCCTTAAATAAATCTTGAGTAAACTGTGATTGAATTGATGCGAATAAAATCGTCTTTGTCTTATCGTTAATCATGATAAAATTTATACTTCGATTACAAAACCCGCAATCTCCGTCGTAAAAGACTATTTTTTTTGAAGACATTTAGATTAAAGATAGGAAGTAAAATTATCAATTGAGGTTGAAATTATCAATTAGAAATTATATTGACGTAGTTGGTTTGGATTGTTGGTAGGGATTTTAGAATTTAGATTGTCGTAGTTGGTAAAGAAGAGTGGATCGGAATAATTCAAAGGTCATAATTACTAATTTAATTTATTAATTCATAGTTTATAATGGAACGGTATATTTGTACCTCACTAAACGAGAAAAATGAAAAACGTAGCAGTAATAGGAGCGGGAACGATGGGTAATGGAATTGCTCACACTTTCGCTCAATTTGGATACAATGTAGCTCTTATCGATGTAGCACAAGCGTCATTGGATAAAGGAATAGCAACGATCACTAAGAATTTGGATAGAATGGTATCCAAAGAAAAGATTAGTGAAAGTGATAAAGATGATACCCTAAGTCGTATCTCAACTTTCACTTCTATTCAGGACGGTGTTAAGGGCGTTGATTTAGTAGTTGAAGCTGCAACTGAAAACCTCGACCTTAAATTAAAGATATTCAAAGACTTAGATAAAGCGACAGAATCAAATGTAATTCTTGCATCAAACACTTCGTCTATTTCTATTACGAAAATAGCTGCTGTAACGTCAAGACCTGATAAAGTTATTGGAATGCACTTTATGAATCCAGTTCCAATTATGAAATTGGTTGAAATTATTCGTGGGTATTCTACTTCAGACGAAGTAACAGACTTGATCATGGAAACGTCTAAGAAACTAAATAAAGTTCCGGTTGAAGTAAATGATTACCCAGGATTTGTTGCCAACAGAATTCTTATGCCGATGATCAACGAAGCAATCATCACACTTCACGAAGGCGTTGCTGGAGTTGAAGAGATTGATACCGTTATGAAACTTGGAATGGCGCACCCAATGGGGCCTTTACAATTGGCTGACTTCATCGGACTAGATGTTTGCTTGGCAATCATGGAAGTTCTTCACGACGGATATGGAAACTCAAAATATGCTCCATGCCCATTATTGGTTAATATGGTGATGGCGGGTAAAAAAGGAATTAAAAGTGGTGAAGGTTTCTACTCTTGGGGACACGGAACTAAAGATTTAATTGTTGCAGATAACTTTAAAAAGTAATTGTAACATTTCTTAACTTAGAGCGTTTTAGTCCTGACTAAGACGCTTTTTTTATATAACATGAAATATTTACCTCTACTTTTTCTATTAATTGGATTCAACCTAAATGCGCAAACAGGTTCGATACAATGCAACATCCAATTCAACCCATATAGCGCGTGTGGTACGGACAACGTTATCTTAACATCCAAAACAGACACAGTCAGTTTCTTTAAATTTCAATCTAAGGATACATTGGCTGGTATTCCAACCGGAACGTATCGTGCATTTTTCTACGATTGCGATTCGAGCCACACCTATTCACAAATGATAGAGATTGTTGAAGACGAAGTTCGAAACTTCAAT
>JABSPC010000092.1 GCA_013215515.1 Crocinitomicaceae bacterium | reverse complement strand
CATAACGGCTTTTTTCTGGCCTATGAACTTATCAGCTAAAATACCTCCTGGAATTGACATTACGTAAACCAACATTGTATACCATCCGTAAATCCAAATAGCATCTCCGGAAGTCCATCCTAAGCCAGGGCCTTCTGGATCTGTTGATGTTGCTGAAGTTGCAATGTAAAGAATCAGTAACCCACGCATTCCGTAGTAAGAAAATCGCTCCCACATTTCTGTAAAAAACAAGACAAACAAACCTGTTGGATGTCCTAAAATTGTTTGAGTTGGAGCGGTACGATCTTGATTACTCATAAATGTATTTTGGTGCGTGAATGTAGTAAAAAAAAGTCGGAAATCACCAAATAATCGACGAATGCCTAAATCGCTCAGATGAATGATTTTAGCTTAATCATTTTAAGATTTTAACACTAAATAAACAATGATAATTGATACTTAACTTCTATCTTTAACGCACCTTATTTCTTTAGACAAATGAAAAAGTTATTAATTGCAGCATTCCTTATCGGTGGACTTATTACGTCGTGTGCGCCGATAACAAAGGATTCACAACCAACGGCTTCTATTGAGCCCAATGGAATTGATGTCCATACTTACTCAAACACGAAGGAAATCCGAACCGTTCATTTACACCTCGATCTTGATGTAAACTTCGAAAACCATACTATTTATGGTATTGCTCGACACGAAATGAATCCTCATACTTGTGACACGGCCGTATTCGACATCAAGGGACTCGCTATCAATAAAGTGACTTTAGGCAAAGAAAAAAGTAAGGAAAAAGAGACAGAATACGTTATTGGTGAGGATGACGAATTACTAGGACAATCATTGGCAGTAAAAATCACCAAAGACACTAAATACATCAACATTTACTATCAAACAACGGAAAAAACAGAGGCATTGGATTGGCTTGAACCGTCGTTGACTGCAGGAAAAAAACATCCTTATATGTATACTCAAGGGCAGGCGATCTTGACTCGTTCATGGATTCCGTTACAGGATACTCCAATGAATAGAATTTCTTATTCGGCTGATGTAAAGGTTCCTGCTGGACTATTGGCTATTATGAGCGCTTCGAACCCAGAAAAGAAAAGCGCGAATGGAATGTACCACTTCGAAATGAAGCAACGAATTCCTGCATACTTGATTGCTCTTGCAGTAGGTGACATGGAATATACGTCACTTGGAGATAACTGTGGCGTTTATAGTGAACCTGAGCTGGTAGAAGCTTGTGAATATGAATTTGCAGATCTTTCTAAAATGATCGAGGCGGCTGAAAGTATCTATGGTGAATATAGATGGGATCAGTACGATTTGGTAATTCTTCCTTATTCTTTCCCTTTTGGCGGAATGGAAAATCCAAGATTGACTTTCGCCAATCCTACAATCATCGCTGGTGATAGAAGTATGACTTCTGTAATTGCGCATGAGCTTGCACACTCTTGGTCAGGAAACCTAGTAACAAACGCTACTTGGAATGACTTCTGGCTAAACGAAGGTTTTACGGTTTATTTTGAAAACCGGATAATGGAAAAACTCTATGGAAAGGAATCTGCTGACATTCTAGCTCTAATTGAGTTTCAGGATCTAGAATCTGAATTGGATCGAATGAAAGATAGTGATCATCCTGAAGATTCTCAATTAAAACTGCAATTGGACTTACGGAGCCCAGATGATGGGATGACGGACATACCTTATATAAAAGGTGCTTTTTTCTTAAGAACATTAGAGGCAGCTGTTGGAAGAGAAAAATTTGATGTTTTCTTAAAAGGATACTTTGACGCACATGCTTTCAAAACTATTACTACCGAGGATTTCGTTGCTTACTTGAATAAAGAATTATTAAAGCCTAATTCTATTTCATTCAATACAAAAGAATGGATCTACGAAACGGGACTTCCTGATAACTGCGTAACCTTGAAGTCAGACCGATTGGACAAGATGAAAAACCTTGCGGGAAGAGTAAATAAAGGCGAAAACGTTTTCATAGGCTCTCTCGCGAACGCCAAAAGAAGTGATTTCATCAGTCAAGAATGGCAAACATTTATTCGGGGACTCGAGCCTACGATTTCGAATGAAACGATGAATAGAATTGATGATCAATTTAAATTCTCGACGGAAGGAAACCCAGCGTTAAAATCCGACTGGTTTCATCTTGCAGTTAAAAGTGGTAACAAAAAGCTTCGCCCAGAAGCAGCGGCTTACTTGAAAAAAATTGGAAGACGTTGGTACATCGAATCGATTTACCAAGCATGTAGAGACTCAGAAGACCCTGATGATTTAGTTTGGGGGAAAAGTGTATTTACCGAAGCGCAAAAGAACTATCATTTCGTTTCTAAGAACACAATTCAGGAAATTTTGTACGAGTAATTGGAAGTGCAATACAATCTATAACTTGCCTTCACCGTAATATTTACCATCTTTCCAAAACTCAATTTTCAGGAGAATCCCATCTAAATCGTAAAAGTAAAAATTGCCATTCCTGACTTTACCGTTTTTACATTCTCCTTCAAAGATGGTCTCCACATTGTCATTATACACCCTGAAATTGTTCAAATTCCATTTTTCGCAAATGGCTTCGTCCTGATAATTCGAATTCGAATCTAATTTTAAATATCTCAGGCTTTCGCCTTTATACAAATTAGTAAGTGAATCACCGTACTTAGTGCTATTCACTGCTTCAACTAATCGTCCAGAATCAGTATACTTAAGCCCATCTAAATCTCCATGGAGTCCTCCTAGTTCGGTAGTTCTTAGATACTTTGTGTGTTGAAAATTACCAGATTCTCTTTCGCTACCATCCAAATTACCCTTCCAGTATTGGCCACTTGGCCTATTGTTATGGTATTCCCCTTTCAGCTTTGGTGTAACTCCATCATTATAGTACTTAATCCAAAGTCCTTCTTTTCGATCGTTAAGATATGGCCCTTCTTCTATTTTTCCCTCGTCAGGGTAACCTGCTTCGGGTCTGTCTTTGCCGTAATAAACCCAATAGCCTTGTTTCTTGCCATTCTCATCAGTTTGGTTAATCGTATCGTTTTGACTATATCCTTGGAAGGAAATTAGAATAGAAAATAATAGGATGGTTCTGAATCTCATTTTTCAATTAAAGTCTGAGTGTACTTTCTTGAAGATACAAAAAGTGAATGAGTATTTGAGAATGTTAACGACTTAAATTGGAATCACCGTATTGTCAATAGTTGCGTTCGTGAACTCGAGAAGAGAGGCCCCTCCCTCAAGGAAATCATCCATATATGAAGCATCTATTGTGTATGTATGTTTGCCAACTTTACCATCCGCTCCCAAACATTCAAACCAACCTTCCACATGGAAGTTTCGAGTATTCTCCTCTATAACCTTTAATTCTTTAACCGTTATTCCATCAGAGATAGCTTCTGGAGCTTTAAACTGTTCAGAAGCTTTCATAATAGATTCAATACGCTCCACAGAATTTTTATAAACCAATTCTTTAACTGCTGTTTCATCCATTTTTT
>JABSPC010000091.1 GCA_013215515.1 Crocinitomicaceae bacterium | reverse complement strand
TACGGAAGTGAACTGATAAAAAAGTTTGAAAAAATCAACTCCTTTAAGGTTAAGGCTTTTTGCAGTGGCTTCAACCATGGATATTTTGATAGTCGGTCTCGAAGTGATTTTTTAAATGGAAGGCGAATAATTTCACAATGATCGAACTTTTCAATTTGCAAATCATTTTCAAGTACATGATCCGTCAAATCCTTTTGATTATCATTCCATTGACGTGTGATAATAATAGGGTAGATATCATTGTCGGCAAGGTGCTTTGCCCAAGCTGCCGTTCTTTCTCCACCAACAAAATTTGCAGGAGGATAGAAATATGAAATGATTAGCACCTTTTTCATGGAACAAAGATAAAATTAACTGTACACTGATTACAAAAGTGAATAGTACTTTAATCCACTTTTAGTACTTTCGCTTTCACTATATTTGGCTAATTAAATTCTCTATGAAGAACCGATTAATTCTGGTCACATCATCTTTTCCGTACGGAACAAATGAAACTTTTTTGGAAAATGAAATTGGGGTTCTTGCTCACGCTTTTGAAAATGTGTTAATTCTTTGTCCTCGAACTACAAGTAAAGAACATCGTACTATTCCTGATAACTGTAGCGTAGATTTTTATGATCTTACAGTTACTTCAAAAGCAAAGATTGTTGCAGTTTTCGGAACTTTTACCCGCTTGTTCTGGAGCGAATTAAAAATTATTAAAAAGAGCTATAATAAAAAAATAAGCAAAGGCATTCTTTCAAGTTTATTGATTTCTTTATCTCAAGGGAGAAGGATTTCGTCTTCTATTCAAAAAATAATGAATGAGAAGGGGTATGAAAGTGAGAACACAGTTTTGTATTCATACTGGTGCGATGATACGGCAATAGCACTAGGTTTTTTAAAAAAAAGAAACTCAGAACTGAAAAGTATCTCTAGAATGCATCGTTGGGATATATACTTTGAAGAAAGTAAGTTCAATTATTTACCATTAAGGCATTTTATTTATGACAATTTGAATCAATTACATTCAATTTCTGATGATGGAAAGAAGTACGCTCAAGAAGTCTGGAAGATTGATCCGAAGAAGATAGCTGTGTCTCGTTTGGGTGTTAAAAAGCAGGTGATTATTGATAAGTTAGATGAGACATTAATTGTGAGCTGTTCAAACTTAATACCTGTGAAACGTGTTGACTTGATTGTTGATGCATTGGCTAGCCTTGAAAACTTATCGATAAATTGGGTTCATTTTGGAGATGGAGTTGAGCTTGATAAAATTCGAAACAAGGCGTCAGAAAATTTGCAGGGAAAAGTCAGCTACGACTTTAAAGGCCGAATATCGAATGTAGAATTAATGGAATGGTATGCTGAAAACAAGCCGTCAGCTCTGATTAACGTGAGCTCTTCAGAAGGCGTTCCCGTTTCAATAATGGAAGCCATGTCTTTTGGAATTCCTGTGATTGCAACAGATGTAGGTGGGAACTGTGAAATAGTAAACAATGAAAACGGGATACTATTGGAGGCGAATCCAAGCGTAAAAAAAATAAAAGATGCAATCGAAAGCATAGTGAATGACAGCTCAAAGAAACAGGAGGCGTATAGAACTTGGAAGGAGAATTACGATGCTGAAAAAAACTACAAAAACTTTGTTCAGCTAATTCAAGACTAAGATTTACGGCGTAGCTTTTTTTTCAGCTTAAGCCATCTAGGTCTAACCCGATACATTATAAAGACTAAAGAATAATGAAATGGCGTTACCGTTCTCTTCCATTTTTTGTAGTACATCTGAAAAATTTCTTCACCAGTCAAATCGTACATGATTTCCATTTGCGGGACATGAACGTTTTTTTGATAATAATACCTGACAAGTTCACTATTTCGTTGATCGTATAAAGACCAATATCCAACATCATACTTATGCAAAGTATTTTTTAGAGTAGAAACACAGAGGTCAATTTCTGATTTAACTGCCTCATCTTTTGTCACTCGATATAAATCATATAATCCCCACATCGCATATATAAAACCATTCAAAACACATGAAGGCTTAATGGGAGAAGGGTATTCCTCTAACCATAAATTCCCCTCATCATCGTACGCTCTGACACCACCTTCTGAAACGGGAACTTCTAAAAATTGAAAAGCCTTTTTAGCGCTTGCTAAATACTTTTGCTCACCTGTTATTTGATAATACCTTAAAAATAGAGACATACACTGACCTTGCGCCATGGATGAGGTCCAACCTGGTTTCAATCCAAAACGATCGTTGGTTGTACCATGTGACCAAAAACAATGTTTTTCATTTTCAGTTTTTAATTTTTCCAATACCTCAACGCATGCTTTCATTTTTGAAAGAGCCTTTTCATCTTTGTTTTTTAACCAAAGTGCATGGAGTAGCAAGCCATATTGAGCAGTGTTGATTGGGTAGTAAAATGCTTTTTCTCCTACACCAGACATTGGAATTCCATTTTCATCTTTATCTCCATAGAAATCACTTTCATAATGAATTATAGAGTCTGTAAAGTCTATATAATAAATTCCTAGATTTTCATCCAATGAAGTATCTCCTTTGGTTAATTTGATGTGCTTATATTCTTGTTTCATTTTGAGTTAAAATCTCTTTGTAAAAAGTAACTAATTCTTTTGTCTTGATCGATAAATCAAATGATTTGGCATAATCTATACAATAGTCGCTCATCTCATCATAGCGTTGTTGATCATTCCATAATTGTATGATTTTATCCGCGAACTCTACTGGGTATTGGGTCTCGATTAAATACCCATTTTGGCCATTTTCAATTAAATCACGATTTCCTTTCCCATCCAAAGTAATAATGGGTAAACCAGCAGCCATGACTTCTAAGAAAACCAAACCAAAAGGTTCATAATATGCACTGTGTATATACATGTTTGATTTAAAGATGTATTTCTCTACATCGTGAACAACGCCTTTTAAAATAACTTTATCCGACAAGCCCAACTTTTCGATGCTATTTTGAATTTCAACTTTATGTTCACCGTCACCAAGCATTACCATTTCAAAATCAAAATTTCTTAGCGTAAGCTCTTGAGCTACTTCAACCAATAACTTCTGATTTTTTTTAGTCATGAAGCTGCCAATATTGATTAGGCGAAGTTTATCTTTTGGAGTAGCGGTTGTTTTATTGTGAAATCTGGAGAAGTCAAAACCGCATTGAATTAAACGAATATTATCAATGAATTTTTTCGGAACCGTTTTTTTAAAGTAAGCTCCAGTATGCTTAGAGTTCACGATGAAAAAATTCTGTACTGTTCTGTATTTCTTTAATTTAAGAATGGTTTTTTCATAGAAGTTCGTCAGTTTTCTTTTGCTTAAAAATGTATCTAAACCAAAGTTTTCAAACTCCTCCATATTGTCATGGCAGTGCGTTACATATAGAATATTGGAATTCACAAAAGTAGAACTCATCAGTTCGGCGCGAATCAAATGTGTATGGACTATGTCTGGTTTAAATTCTTGAATTAAAGTTTTATATTTTTCGTTAGATAAAATTGACTTTCCTGTCAACGAAGGAGTGTACAAAGAATCGAGCCATTCGATCGGCAAATCATCGGTTAAATCTGGATATTGATTGTTTGATTGAAATACACCAAGTTTAACCTCAACGTCATCAAAATTCATAAGAGACTGAACAACGTCCAAAGCGAATCGTTCGCCTCCTCCTTTTTTTAAATCATGAATTAAGTGTAATATTTTTATTTTTTTCATTCGACTCTAAAGAATATTAAAATATTATTTCAACAATTTTTATAGCGTTTTCACATACCACTAATCCCAATTGAATTTATTACAATTTTCCCAATCTTCTTATTTAAATCGAGTGTGAAAATAGTTTTTTTCTCTTCCCAAGGTGCTTTTGTTCCATCATGGCGCCATTGTGATGATTTAAAATTCATGAAATGTAAGTACATAAATTTTCTGTCCCCGTCTCTGTTATTTGTTATCGCTCCATCAACATAATACCATTCGTCTGGCTGATTTGAATTAAGGCTTCCATCTATCCACGGAAACGGTATAAAAGGTGTTGAGTATTGTTCCCGCATGTAAAGGCGACGTATTTTTCTTGCCTTAATTTTTCTAATTAACCAATTATCTATTTTTCGATTAAACTTTTCATTGAATTTATCAATGACAGTCATTTGATAGGCATTGTTTAACCCATGCTCATCCATTCCGATAAAATGTGGTTTTTTCAATGTATCCTGCCATTTGTAAATGCTTTTATAGATCTCACGATTTCTAACATTGTTCCGGAAAAGGGAAAAATGCCCAGACATTCTGCCGTCATGCGTCGTAAATACGTCGAAAGAGTTTAAGAGTTCATTGGTGTAAAAGCTTCGAATGTCTCCGAAGATGAGGTCCATGTCACACCAGCCGTAGAATTCATATTCTTTGAAGTCATCTTTATGTATTGTTCCAAATAAAGGGCGAATATCACAGATTTTGTAGGCATTCTCAGGGGTAAATGAAAAATCCAAATGTTCATTTACTTTATCAACATACTCTTGGAAGGAAAGCTTGACGTAATGAATATTTGGAGCTTCATATTTTTCAATTTCACAATCCGTGTAGAACAGAAAGTCTATGGTTTTATTTCTTTTTAGAGTTTCAAAGAATAAGTCGCTCCATTCAGGAAACTTACCGAAGTACGGAATGAAAATAATTATGCGTTGCATTTTGTGTTGATCAATGCTCATCTCTTTCCAATGGTTAATTCACCAGAGTACGTGATAGTGAAGTTGTTACTTCTTAACACCGATTCAATTCTTTCTCTGCAATCAAATTCGTCGTGTATTTCAATTGCGATTAAATCCACGACATCCAGCCATGATAAGTCTGCTTTTTCTGAAAAAACATCTTCTTCACCTCCTTCAATGTCGATTTTCAGAAAGTCTATTCGTTCCATTGCATGATCCTTGATAATGTCTGAGACGGTGGTTGTTTCGAAAAGTGCGTCCTCATCAGGCTTCGCAGGAACGAGTCGGAAAGACCAATCAAGTCCATCTCGAAAGCTATCGTCGCCTTTAAGTTTGGTGCATGTTGACCAGAGCCCCTTTTTAAGAACGTTGATGTCATCATAGCCGTTAATGCTAAAGTTGTTTATCATTCGATTAGAAGTGTCTTCTGAAGGCTCTAAACAAACAATTTTAGCATTTGGATAAAATGCTTTAAGGTAGAGTGATGTTAGACCAATATTTGCTCCGCAATCGATAATGTTAAGCTGATCGTTACTTTCTTTTAATAGGGAAACAATTGATTTGTATTCTTCCTCCAAAATGATTTGACCAAAAACATCAGCATCCGAAGATACCTTTTTAAGGTCAAATTTGAATTCTTTATTATTGATCTTTTGTGAGAATTTTAGGCTATGTGCATCGCCATCGATCCCTGTGTGAGATTCTAAAAGTCTATTTGTTAAAACGTAATTGCGCTGTATATGCTTTGGGACACCGCTAATTAACTTAGAGCCAATACTGTATCGAATTATTTTAAGCTTTTCTGCAAAAGTGTAAGGAGATAATTTGTTCAGCATTTTTTTAGTGTTTTATTCAGGAAAAATAGTGTGATATTTCAAGACTTGGCCACTTTATTCTTCTTAATTATCGCTTTTATTTTTTGCCATTCAATATTCGACAGCTCATCAGAATATGGAAAACCTTTTTTATCTCGACGAATACGTTTTTTAGCTAAGACTCCTCTCAGAAGAGTAAAAACATATTTATCGGTAAAGTAATAATAGCTTTTACTATAGAAGGCTTTTAATTTAATAATCCCTGGTATTTTATTCATCTTTTTCTGCTTTACCGGAACTTTCACTTCTGTGATGTCAGCCTCAGCAGTTTTTCGAACGTATTTTTCAACGAAGAGCGATTCAATAAAATCTAAACACTCCTGAAAAGAAAGGTCCAGTTTAGATTGAAGGTTTTCCGCAAGCTTTGAAACTAGTTTCTTATAATTTTCAGGTTGGCCTGTCTTTACGGATTCCCACGTAACAGTTTGTCCTGTAGATGTTCTTTCAAATTCACGAGCCTGATAGAAAACAGGAAGTATGCGATGCTTACCATTTAGAAGGGTGATAAAATCCAAGTGGCGTTCAATAGTAGTTACTGCGAAGAGATCATTTGTAAATTCATTTCCAAGCTTGAATGTTTCTTTGAAATTTTGAATACGATGAACTGAATACGCAACGAAAAAGCTTGTCCAATGATATGTCATTCTATCCAATGGAGATTCCTCATTTACGTCAAGGTCGTAAGCAGCATCAGGGTCTGGGAAGTTAACGCTGAGGCGCGATTTTGTAAAGCAGATTCGATTTCCTTGAGCTGAAGAATAGTCAGGGTTTTCATCTAAAAAATCAATGCACGTTGCAATACCTGAAGGAATAATAAAATCGTCATCGGCACACAATAAGACATACGGAGTAGTTACAGACTCAAGAGACTTATATACTTTTTCATACATGCCTAAACCCGGTACGTGTAGATATTTGAATTGATAATTGAATTCATTCGGGTAAGGCGATTCACTTGAATCTACGATGATTATGTTTAATTCGTGCGGTGAAAAGTATTCAAGAATTCGGTTCAAATTATGATGTCGACTATTATACGTAGGTATAATTACAGTATAATTTTTCGCTTTCGACATTAATTTATTCGTTTCAAATATCCATCTGGGCCAACAGTTATCAAAAGTTTTTCATGAACGGATTTGTCAATTACAAAGTCCTTGTTTTCCTCGATGAATTCCCAAACTGCGGTTTTTGGATTGTTACCAACATTCCAAGGTCTGTCTTCGAAAAAGTCAACCGGCATATCTTCAACAAATGTGTCGAGTACAACTAGGTAACTGTCCTTAGATACCAAACTAGAATAGCCATTTAGTTCTGCCAATACATGATCATGGGTGTGCATTGAGTCAAGAATAACCATAACTTTTTCGTAACCCTCAGCCATAGCTTTTACTTTTGCTATTGTCTCTTCGGCAATTGAAGATCCTTCAACCATAGTGATGATATCAGAAACAGGATGGTTTTCTATTTCTGTTCTATTATGCTCGCGAATATCTATGTCGATACCAATGACTTTTCGGTCTCCACCAAGTATTTTTAGCATTGATGCGGAAAAAATGATCGATCCACCATGCGCAATTCCTGTTTCAATAATTAAATCTGGTTTTACCTTCCAAATGATTTCCTGCAAAGCCATTATGTCTTCTGGATATTGAATGATAGGTCTTCCAAGCCAAGAGAAATTATATACATATTTCTTCTGCATCGACTTTTCAACCCATTTGTCTGCAAGCTCTTTTAATTCAGCGTCTTTACCTTGTTTATTAACTCTTTGAATGACGTCTTGTTCGAACTTTTCATTTTCATTCATATATCTATAATATTATGGCTCGTAGCCAGATTATTGATTTCCATTTTTGGCTTATATCCTAACAATTGACCAGATTTATCAATTGAAATATTGCTAAAGTTACGATCTTTTTTTGTATCGAAATTGCTATTAAGTTGTAGCGTATCCGAGATTTCAGAGAGAGAATAACTTTTGCCGTAAGCAATATTAAATACGTCAGATTTTTCCGAGAAAATAGCACCTCTTAATATCCCTTGAACAGCGTCAATTATATGGACGTAATCTTTTGCAGAGGAGGGGTGTTGCCTGATCTTAAGAGCTTCTTGTTTCAAACTCTTTTCGAGCATCAGTTTATATAATGTTGATTGATCAAGATCAGAGCTTTTGAAATTTCCAATGACATTGGAAAGACGAATTACTATTTTCCGATAATCAGTAACAGAATTCATAAGCATAGATTCCATTAGTTGTTTACTTCCATCGTAGATGTAATCAATGCTCAAATGATTCGATCTACTTTCATCGGTTTCAGTAAAAATAGTGCTTTCGTTATCCGTAAAGCCATAAACTCTAGTTGAACTTAGTGCAATGTAAGCTTGTGAAACTTTTAAATATTTTAATAGATCATGTGACAAACAAACATTTGATTCTATTGTCTTTAAAATTTGGCTTCTAAAATCACCAGTATTACCAGTACAATTGAAAAAGTAATCGAATTCTTGTTCTTTTATTTCTTCAATGTTTGAACGGTTGAAAGTCTTCAGTGTGATATTGTATTGTGTTGCCTCGGCTTTTAAAGTTTCAAATAGGTGCGTTCCAATATAGCCCAATCCAATGATTCCCAATGTCTTGTCTTGAAATTGGGAATCATTG
>JABSPC010000090.1 GCA_013215515.1 Crocinitomicaceae bacterium | reverse complement strand
TGAAATAGGTTCAATATTAACGATTGTGTAATGCTCGATTAAATACGACGGAAGTAATAATTCCATCAATGATGTTAGCTCTGAATTCATGATCCCAAAAGTAAGAAATCACGATTTACCCACAACTTTTTGCATTGCCCCATGAACTATCCATTTTGACCAAAGCGCCATCCCATGACATCTGTCCAGATTTTAATCTTCCCACACAAATGTAGCCTTGATCTGAGGTTTTAATGGTCCTTGAAATATAAAATGTAGAATCCGCTATTAGCTCTTTTTGAAATGTTATTTGAGAATTAACAGTAGACACCGTTAATATTAAAAGAATGCTAAATAGTAGTTTCATAAGTAGTGCTAGATTGAATACCAAATGTAAGATAGACTAAAATAGAAAGTGAGGCAAATAATTTGAATGGACCAACACTTAATCAAAAAACACCAACGACTAATCTAAGCGCATTATATAATTAGGAATGGAAACTCATATTTGTTCAAAATGAACGCTATGAAACGATTTAAAATTTCAATCCTATTCTCTTTAATCACTTTAAAGATTGTATTGATCTCATCTTGTGGGCAAACCAGACAAGAGATAATTAAAGTTGACCCAGCCTTTAGAAAGTATGTTTCGGCTTACACTTCTGGAATGATCAGTCGTGAAGATGCGATTCAAATTGAATTGGCAAATGAAATTGAAAATTACGAGGACTATCCAGATTATAAGCTTCAGAATTTAATCAGGATTGAGCCGCACGTAGAGGGTAAGGTTGTAATCGTTCATGAGCGTTTAGTAGAGTTTGTTCCGACGAAGCCATTGGCTGTAAATCAATTTTACACTGTGTCGATGGAGTTAAAGGAATTCATCGATGTTGACGCCGGCTTTGAAGTATTTAAATTTCAATTTGCGACGCATAGACAACGATTAAATGTTGAAGTGGATGGATTAAAAAGCTACAACCGACATGAATTGAAATATCAGAAATTGGAAGGAACAATCTCAACAACTGATTTCGAAAAGACCAAAAAAGTTAAGAAGTCTCTTTCTATATATCTTGACGGAAAGAAAATTCCATTTAAAATTGAAGAAAGATCACTAGATAACAGCTGGGACTTTGTTGCCGATAGTATTCCTCGGGGTGCGAAAGAAAAGAAATTGGTAGTAAAATGGGATGGTGTGTTGATTAATTCCTTCTCGACAGGGCGTAAAGAATTTACAGTCCCATCGCTGCATGATTTCTCTGTAAATAGTGTGCGTGTTAGAGAACAAGACGATCAAATTGTTCAATTGAACTTTTCAGATCCACTATTGCCACATCAATCATTAGAAGGTATTATTTCAATTCCTGGAATAACTGGACTAAAGTATAAGATCTATTTTAATACTGTTGATGTATATATCCCAGGAAGAAAAACAGGTGACTTTTATGTTAAAGTATCAAACGGGATTAAGAATTCTGCAGGGTATAAAATGGACAAAGGATATACTTCTCAGATTAAACTCAGCGATGCAAAACCAGAAGTGCGACTTGTTGGTTCAGGATCAATATTGCCAAATTCTCAAGGTTTAATATTTCCTTTTGAAGCCATTGCATTGAAGGCGGTTGATGTGAGAATAATTAAGATTTACGAGAAGAACGTTCACCATTTCTTGCAAGTTAATAACCTAGATGGAGATGATGAATTGACGCGCTTCGGGAAAGTTGTTGCAGAGAAAAAACTAAGCCTACAAACGGATTCAAGAAAGAACTTGAAACAATGGAATTCGCATGTGATTAATTTGGAAAAACTAATCAAAACAGAGCCCGGAGCAATTTATCAAGTGGCTATTAAATTCAACAAGGCGTATACTCTATGTGAATGTAATTCAGACGTAAAAGCCCCAGAACTGTATGGGAATAATGATGGGTGGAACGAAAGTGATTGGCATCGATATGGATTTAATGGATATTCAACTTGGGGATATTACGATGAAGAGGAAAGTCCTTGCGATGATGATTATTACTACGGTAGAGCTATAAGGCGAAATATATTGGCATCGAATATTGGAATGATTTTCAAATTGAATGACGACAAAACATCACACGCCATTCTTTCGGATATGGTTACAACGTCACCGATGTCCAATGTAAAAGTTTCTTATTACGATTATACCAATAAACTTATCGCTAGTGGAAATACAAATGGTCAAGGGATGCTCAAAATTAAATTGGAGCGCAAGCCGTTCTTGATGATTGCTAAAAGTGGAAGGCATAGGGGGTATTTGAAATTGACAGATGGACATGTGAACTCAATGAGTAAATTCGATATCGGTGGAGATCGTGTGGAAAAGGGGGTTAAAGGATTCATCTATACCGAAAGAGGCGTTTGGAGACCGGGAGATTCCATTTATGTGAATTTCATGCTTCAAGACAAAAAACATAGACTTCCTACAAAGCATCCAGTGAATTTTCAATTGGTGGACCCGAACGGAAATACGATTTATGAAGTAAGTAAATCAAAGCATTGGAACGGAGTTTACGATTTCCGAACAGGAACGAGTGTGGATGCTCCGACAGGTAGTTACCGCGCTCGGGTTACAGTTGGAGACAATACATATACGAAATCCATTAAAGTTGAAACGATAAAACCAAACCGGCTTAAAATATTTATTGATCCTGAGAAAGCGAATGAAAGTGATTCATGTGAAATTGCGGCGAAGTGGTTGCATGGAGCCAGTGCAAAAGGATTAAGAGCGAATGTTCAAGTTCGATTAACTCCAATGAGAACGAAGTTTAAAGCTTACAATAGTTTCGTTTTTGATTCTCCAATTCGCAACGGAGAAAGTGGAAGTGAAACGGCATTCGACGGAGTTCTTGATGCAGACGGAAAAGCCAAGTTTCTGAATTCATACGATGAAATAGAAGAATCCGCAGGGAAACTTAAAGCGCATTATACCACTAAGGTTTTTGAAAAAGGAGGGGACTTTAGTATCGATTATTCAGTCGCGCCATTCTCGCCATTCGAC
>JABSPC010000009.1 GCA_013215515.1 Crocinitomicaceae bacterium | reverse complement strand
TAGGAAAGCCAAAAGTTAAGCCATAGTCATTTTCCAATTCCTCCAAAACAGAAATCTTCCCTGAGAAGCTACTATATCGTAAAGAAGGTATACCAAGCATAGAAGCTTCTACACTCATGCTTTGACTGTCACATATTAGCAGTTTTGCATAAGCCAAAACATCATGCATATCTTTTGCTTCTATGTCTAGCAGAAGTGAGTTATAGCGATTGTCAATTTCTCCCTCAGCAGAGATTACAGGGGTAATTCCCTTTTTCCTTAACTGATCAATAACTGCAATCAATAATACCTCGGAGATTCCTTTCATTCCCTCGTCATGATACGCAGTAAGTTGCGCTAAACGGATTATCGCATATTTTTTTGGAAGAGCATATTTTGTCACAATTTCTTTATTTGGAGTAAACACACTTGGATGTAAATAGGCCAATTTCATATACCCTTTATAGCCCACTTTTTTCCTTCCCCATCTTCCAACATCACATGCTTCTGGACAAAGAATTGTTGATGTAAAAGGATATGACATGAGTCCCAATTTCTTAATCACTTTGTAATCATCTTCAAGAATAGTGACACATGGAACGCGTAATAAAAAACCAATCTGAGCATAAGAAGCATCCGAGCTAATTAGTAAATCAGGCTTGAACTTTCGCAAAATTGGGAACATTGTTCTATTTCTTTTTAATAGACTAGATAGAGCAGCAAGTTTGCTATTCTTTCGCTTTTCAGGTTGGACATTCGTATATTCAAAAGAGCTTGACTTTAGAAGCTCTTCAAGTACGTCCTTCTTCTTAATATGAATGAGTACCTGATGTCCCTGATCTATTAGATCAGTAATAGTCTTCCTTACAAAAAGGAACTGCGCTGGATGTCCAAAATAAAATGCAAATTTCATATCGTTTGTTTTAAGTGAAAGATTTTGTGTTCAGTGTTTTTCTATATATTGAGTGAATACTTGCTGCAATTTGTTGTAATCCTAAAAGATTAGATTGAATTCGCTTCCTACCTTGTGTCGCGCCGTTTTGAATTGAGTACAGAATACACTTTTCGAGTCCGTTGATAACCGACTCCAATTGTGGCTCAACGAGCGAACATCCTTCTACTTCATTAATTAATTCTTCTACAGAGCCGACAGCAGTTGACACAATAGGACGGTTAGTTGCTAAGGCCTCCTTGATAACTTGTGGTGAACCTTCACTAAACGAGGTCATGAGTAGGCAATAACTAGCATTTAACAAGGATGACACCTCTTCTCTAGAGAATTGTTTTAGTTCTAAGAGCTCCAAATTCATGGAAAGGCGCTTCTTTGTTGCATTAAATGCATCTTTCGCTAGTTGACTGTTTTTTACAGGATTATCAAAGCTTGAGCAGAACAATACATAGTTTTTTGAACTATCCAATTTCATTTTTTGTTTTGCTGCTTCCATGTCTTCAGGATTAAAAATGGATAGATCAACACCACAGGGTATTACCAAACCTTTCTTATTCCCTGCGAGTATCTTTAAATGTTCTGTCACATAGATGGAGTGCTTACTTAATCGCGCCGCTATGCTAGATATCCATCTTATTTTCTTGTTGTTAATGTCCGAGCCGTGAAAGGTGGTTATCACCGGTATTTTTCTTTGGGTATTTGCTAGAAGACCAGACAATCCATAGTGGGCATGAATGAGATCTGGTTTCTCTAACCGAATAAATTTTTTCAGCAACTTAATATGCTTAATGTACCCAAAAAAACCCTTTTGGGTTATCGGAAATAACACACAATTAATGCCAATCAAACGCAAGGAATCTATTTGTTCCTGAATGAATGGACTTAATTCACAACTTGCCGTTGAGCTAATTATTACTACTTTCAAATTGTTGCTTTTTTAGTTCATTAAAATATCCCATTGCTGCGCCAAGGAAAATGAATAAGATCATTCTAAAAGTGATATTATACATTTGCCCAGCTATTGATGTTACAAATTGCATTATGAAAAACGTGTAGAATATTGATTTCATCGATTTCGAAAATTTGTCTTGGATAACAAGACCTTTCAAAGTACGCTTAAAGCTCTTCCAAATTTGAATGAACATTATAAAATATAAGGCGAGACCAACTATACCGATCGTATTCAAAATATTATTGTAATCGACATGCAATTGTCGATCTCCAAATATTCCTCCGGCATAAGTTCCGGCAGAGTTAAATGCCTCCATGCCAAATAGACTTTTGTCTAATGGCTCAAAACTGAAGGCATCACCCCAAACATAGGATGTTTCCAGTAAACGCGATTCTTTTTCAAGGGAGCCTTCTTCGAACCTGTCCGAACGAGCTTCAAATCGTTCTGAAAGCATTCCTCCGTAGATAGGATAGGATACTATCATAACTAATGCACCGATAAAAGTAAATTTGAGTATTACTTTTGTTTTTAATGTCATAAATGCATTAATTAGCCCGCCGCCTATTAATCCAGCTAAAGCAATCCGTTTTATAGAGAGTAGGATAAGGATTGCATTTAAAAAAGCTAAAATAGAAACATATATCTTACCTTTTTTTGTTTCGTAATGAAGAAGTATTGGAACGGAAAGTATAGCATAAGTAAACATATTCCAATGATCTGATAATTGTCCCATATAGAACGTTTCTTCCTCACCTTCCTCTGTATATCTTGAACTTCCGAGCCCGAAAATAGTACTTAGCACTAGGTTTATTATAACGATTAGCAAGACCGCCTTCATTGATTTAGCTAGGTACTTAATCTTTTCCTTTGTATTGAAAAAATGATACCCTATCAATATGGTGAAAATGGGAATAACTATTTTCAAGGTATTCAGGAATGAAGCTTCTACGTCTGAACTTATTAGAGATATTGTCAAAGCATAAAACCCCCAAACAAAAACCCAACTATATGGTTTATGCTTTCCCGTATAACGAATCATCAGATGAGCCAATAGGGCAGTCATAAGTGCTGCTTTAAAAAAGGCTACATTCTTCGTGACGATCAGGAGAACGTCCAGAATTAAGTTAATAGGAATGATATAGTAAATAAGTTTATTCATAGTTAAATGAGTCGTACCCCGGTTTTTTGATAAACAAATGTTCGCAGCAGTAAAAAGGAGAGAAGTGCATTCGTTGAAATTGCTACTACGCTTCCTGTAAAGTCTAGTGTATAGGTGAATAATGAGCAAACAATTATATTTAAAATGAGAACCAAGAGTGTTCTGTAAAAGTTTGCTTTTAATCTTTCTGTCATAATCAGTATCGAACCTCCCCAAGAGATCTGAGCAAATACAAACGTACCTGCGAGAGCAATTAGAAATGCTTCATATGTAGTTTCAAAACCGCCATTCAATTGTAGGATAACAATTTTGTACAACCCCAGAAGAAGCAAGACTTGGAGCGTTAATACGATTAGATTGATGTACCTTACTTTACGAAGCTTGATGTTTAATTCTTCGATTGCTTTTCTCTTCCAATGTCTGGAGATAATCGGGCTGACGTTTTGCATTAATATCCCAGGGAAAACATATAACGTTCGTACAAAGAAGGCTATAAAGCTATACTGTCCAGCTTCTTGATCGGAGAGGAAATAGGCGACAAGAATAATATCAATGGAATTGTTAAATGTAGAGGTGATTTCCGAGATATAGCTTCCCATTCCAAAGCGAATATTTTCACGAATCAGCTTTGACGAAATGTTAAAGTCAAAGTGTTTAATATTTATTAAGATATTCAATATGACCATCGTTCCTTCTACCAAAAGAAAGGAGTACATCAGCAATTCAATTGAATAATGATATACGATACCAGCATAAAACAGCGTAGCAAGCCCCGTCCATCGATAAATCCGTTGAAAGGCAACGTTCTTTTGCTTTCTATTACCGCTGTAATAGGCCGCGAAATTTTTATTTATACAGAAAAGAGGCAATGCCATAAACATGGCAGGTAATACTTTAACCAATTCAGCGGAGGATATGAAGCCTGGAAAAAAATGAACGACTACAATTAAAACAAACGATAATAAAGAAGAAACGATAAAGGTTATCAATAGATTTGTTGTAAACAACTTGTTTTCCTCATTCTGATTTCTGGATTTTTCTGAGATTTTTTTAACGAGTGTATTGTTTAGACCGAGAGCGAATAGTGATGAGAAAATAAGGTAATATGCTAAGGATTGATTGAAGGTTCCCAGCGCTGCCGTTCCGTACTTGTAACCAATAAATAGATTCAAAAACAAACCAGAGCTCATGGCAGCGACCTGTCCAAAAAGCAACCAAATGGTATCTTTCCCAAATTTCGATCGATATAGTTGACGTATCTTCATTAATGGTGTTTTAGTTACGTTTAAGTGTGTTTTTTAAATTGTTTATCAATCGTCTGGGCCATTTTTTTTCTGCTTCGGAGCTTGAATCATGACGAACTAATTTTTTTGCGTAGGAATTGAATACTACAAGAGTGTTCCCTAGACTATTTTTAATAGAATAATTACGGATTGTTTTTAAATCTTCTGTTCTTGTTGTTCCAGCTTTACAAATTAGTAATGTCATGTCAATATGAGGAACCAACAAATAAGTGTCTATGGCTGTGTCAAGTGAGCCGGCATCAATAATTACATATTCAAATTCTTTTTTGGCTTGTTCTATTAATTTTTGAATTCGAGGATTGGCAAGGATTTCACTTGGATGATCAGTTGAAGGTCCAGAACTAATAAACGCAAGCTTATCAAATTCACTTGAAGCGATTAAAATGTCTTTTAAGGGCAAATTTTCGTCGGACACATAGCTCGAAACTCCTTTTGAACTTGGATTTATATTTACTTGTTCAGCTAGTCCTTGGGAGTGCAAATCAACATCAATGACCACCACTTTTTTGCCAATATCTGCAATAGAACGCCCAAGGTTCAAAGATGTAAAGGTTTTTCCCTCTTTTGATTTCAATGAAGTGACAAGAAGAGTGTTACTATATTTTTGTTCTATTCCAAACTTCATGGTTAACAGTACTCGAAGTTTTCTAAAGGAATCAGAAATAGGGTTGTTTAACTGCTTTGAATAGCTTGGTTCCTTTTCTTTATTATTTGGGAGAGTTCCGAATAATGGGATTCCATACTTCTCCATATCTTCAGGGGAAAGAACCTTATTGTTAAAAACAGCCTTCAAATAAAGCCCAATCGATGGAGTTGTTATACTTATCGCTACTATTAGTATATAAACAACTCTTTTATTTGGAGAAATAGGGCTGGGATTGCTAAATGCTTTGTCAATTACTCTACAATCCGCAATTGTAGAAGCTAGAATTATTTCATTTTCCTCCTTTTTCTTTAAGAGAAATAAATAGAGAGATTCAATAATTTGTTTGTGTCGATCAATATTTCTTTGTTGCTTTTGAAACCTCGGGAGTAAGGCAATCTTTTGTTCTCCTAATTCGTATTGAGCTTTGAGCTCCTTTAGTCGGAGTTCTTGAGAAAGAATAAGGCTATTCATACTCTTTTGAAGGTTTAATTTACGCGGAGCAAATTCGTTTTCCATGTTAATAACTTTTGGGTTCTTGTCGCCAGTAGTTTTTTTAAGTTGTGTGAATTCATTGAATAGCAAATTATACGCGTTTATCGCTTTAACCAAGGGTGTACTGACAAGTCCCAGATTTACAGGTATTAACTTATGGCCTTTCTCATTAATGTACTCTTGTACATACCTGACAA
The DNA here is from genome assembly GCA_013215515.1 of Crocinitomicaceae bacterium. GTDB lineage: Bacteria > Bacteroidota > Bacteroidia > Flavobacteriales_D > Crocinitomicaceae > UBA4466. The sequence goes on along the minus strand of JABSPC010000009.1, from coordinate 6,568 downwards.
CGGCCAACTGAACTTCAGTATTGATTATATATTTGTCGAGTTCGTTTTGTTTTAATAGGATACTGGAATAAGTAATATCAATATCTAAGACATCATTTTCTTTTTTCAAAGTTTCGGCGCTTGTCTCAATCATTGAGAGTTCTTTCTCAATAAGTATTAGTCTTCTATCAATAAATACGTTGGTACTATTTGCAACTCTATTCTTTTCAATAATGCTTTGTACTTGATATTCTTTAATTAAACCATCTATTATGTCATCATTCCTTGCTGGTGTTGGTCCATTTAGTGAAAGAACCAAAATACCTACTTCAAATTTTTCATCGTTGATTGATATTTCCTGTTGTAATCTTGATACGACTTGATCAATTGGGGTAATAACTACTTTGTATTTATAGTTTAACCAATGTTTGCGGTAGTCCGAATTTGGGGTAAGACGCAATTCTACTTCACCAACATTAAATACATCATGGATCTTACAAACGGCTGTGGGTTTATTACCCACTGTAAGCTCGAAACTGGTATGGCTTATTGGGTGGATTTCAAACTCTAATTTCTTGTCGTACAAGAGGCTATCAAGTTCCGTTGATTGAGAAATGGTGAAGGTCGGGTCTTCATATACTTCGGTAAGTTTCAATTCAGTTCGTCCGGTAAGTGAAAAAACTTGAATGTTCAATTTCTGATTTTGTACAACCTTTTCTAATAAGAAACGTGACTTTAAGATTACTGCTTCGGCCTCTGTTTTTCTTCCAAGAGAATACCTGTCCAGATTTATGGCATCATAGTCAATGAGTATGTTTTCTTCATCCTCAATCATCAGAATAGTTGTTTGTGATGTATAAATGGATGTCGAATAACGTAGGTACGCCATACCAATAATTAGACAAATGATAAAACTTAGTGCGTACCATTTCCATGCTTTGAAGAACAATTTAAAGTAAACACGTGGATTGATTTTTTCTTCGGGTTGATATGGTGCGTTGTTATTTTCCATTTTATGCTGAGTGATATTTAAATTAATTGTGGTTATCTATTTTGTTAATAGAATGGTTAAGGTAAAGAACACTGAGGATATAGAAATAATGAATGAACAGAACTTATACCCTGTTGTTGATCCCAATCGTTTGGCTTGATTCGGTTCAACATAAACCACATCATTTTGATTCAAATAATAGACTGGAGAGGTGAACATACTATTGGAGGTTAGGTCGATAATGTAAAGATTCTTTGTTGCTCCCTCATTTCTGATGACAGCTACATTTTTTCGATTGCCGGTAATATTTAGATCTCCTGCAAGACCCAATGACTCTAAAATGGTAATTCGTTCATTGGGAATTTTAAATGTTCCGGGAGCGCGTACATCACCAAGAACCGTTATTTTAAAATTTAGAATACTTATTTGAATAGATGGCTTAACCAAAAAGTGTTCTAGTTTTTTTAAAATAAATTCGGAAGCTTCGATTCTAGTCATTCCACTGATTTGAATAATACCGATTATCGGAAGGCTTACATTTCCTAATGAATCGACTAGGTAACCACCGCTCGAGGGGATGCCATTGTAATACCCATTATTGCTTTTTGAAAGTGTAGTAAGCTCCGCTGGAAGATTAAACGGTTCTGCGTCTATAGGATTCTCACTCATGATAGAAATTGAAAGAAGATCATCAGGTTGAAATGTGGGAGTGTAACTTTGACAGTTTAATTCCCCACCAATAATATCTCCATCCTGAAAATAGACTAGCTTGTCGTAAGTGCCGCATGATGACAGTAATAAAAAAAGTATGAGTGTAATGCGTAGTAATGATCGATAGAGTACCATAATTATGAGTTTTTGTAAATAAATGGAATCTGTAATGACTCTCATTTTAGTAGTAGATTTTACAACTTTATTTATGTGATATAGAGATGTCTAAGTGTTAATTATTAAGCTATTTTTAAGATGTCTGTTGGGGTTAAACAAATCCCACCTTTATCCTTGTAAAAAACCAATGGATTTATTAAGAGATGAGGATTGTTTTTTAGTATATAGAACCAACCCTCATCAGTAAATTGACGATTTTTTAGCTCTTGCTGATAATATGGATCAGCCTTATTAATAAGTTGTTTCGGGGAAACACTTGTTCTTGATAAAAGAGTGCAAAATAGATTCACAGAAATCTGGTGATTTGTAATGTCCTGCACATTGATTTTCCGAACCAATGATCTTGCTATTCCTAGCGTTTGTTTCGATTTATAATGATTTCCATTGTACACAATTGTTAGTTCATTTTTTTTAAAATGCATAAGTTCTAATTTTTGATCACCTTGCCTATTAAGTAATCGGTTAGTATTAGTGTGTTTTTTATTGAAGCGAATGAAAGTGCTTGCAAATAGAATATCAATTTGAGTGCGAAAACTTAAAGTGCCCAGTAATCAGGGGGCTTGAGTGTTTCTAGTTATTTATTTATTCCCATTTGGAGACCGTGAATCCCAATTTGGGACAAGTTATATATGAAGTAAAGGATCAATTAGCAGGGAAGGATAAATTTGACTATAGCAAAATATTGAACTAAGTTTTTCACGAAGTATATTGAATTCTTAAACTAGGAAGGAAGTTTACCTTGATGTTTAACAGCCTTGACAAAACATAATGTTTTGAATAAACGCTCGTTTTAGCGGTGTTTATTTTTTGTTGTAGCCAGTTTATTTTAGAAATTAATTTTTTAACCTTAAATTCATCATTTCAAAAAGTATGTAAATACCGCTGAATCAGAAAAGTAGTGGATGTATTTTTTTAATTTAAACTCAAAAAAATGAATAGATCGGCAACAGCAATATGGAGAGGGAGTGGCATGGACGGTGAAGGTAATTTAACTACTCAAAGCTCAGTATTAAACAAGACTCAATACTCTTTTGGTTCAATATTTGAAGATGGTACAGGAACTAACCCTGAGGAATTAGTTGCAGCAGCTCATGCAGGATGTTTTAGCATAAGGCTTTCTTTTGTACTAGGTGACAAAAGGGTTTACTCCTGATCAATTAGAAACATCATGTGTAGTTACTATTGAAGATGGAATTGTAACTAGTTCAAAACTAAAATTGCTGGTATCGATGAATCAACATTTCAAGCTTCTGTAAAAGAAGCTGAATAAAATTGTCCTATTTCAAAATTACTAAATACGCAAATATCTGTAGACTCTTCTAGTGTAAAATGTAATTTCTTCGCTAATAGGGTTTGTAGCATATTAAAGTTTCGATTACCTATTTGTTATTAATAAAACGTTCAATGGCAATGAAAGACAGAGCAACTATATTGAATTTATTAAATGAATTCTCAAATGAACATGAGAACATTTCTTGGAAGATGAAATGTACATATGCTGACGGCATGGGTACATCAATTAATGAAATTAATATAATTGCTCAACCCGGTAATCGAAACATTGGTATCATCACTTACAGAATTGAAACCGGAATGGTTATGATCTGTTCTTATAAAAAATTAAAAAAAACCAGTTCAGAGAACATTGTTGATATGCTCTTGGACTTGATCAACTATTCGAAAGTCTAAACAATAATTTTAAAGTGTGAGTTTAAGAAAGGTGGTCCGTTGTCAGACCACCTCTTGTTAAATAAGTATTTTACTAGATTGTACGCTAAGGTTAGGCCAAATCGAAACGGTCTAGATTCATTACCTTAGTCCAAGCAGCTACAAAGTCTTGTACGAACTGCTCTTGAGCATCTTCACATGCATAAACTTCAGCGAGAGCACGTAGCTCCGAGTTAGAACCAAAGATAAGGTCTGCTCGAGTACCTGTCCACTTGATATCACCAGTTGCACGATCACTACCTGCAAAGATGCGAGCATCATTAGTAGTTGCTTGCCAAGTTGTAGAAAAATCAATTAGATTAACAAAGAAGTCATTCGTAAGATTCTCTGGATCCTTAGTGAAAACACCATGATTCGACTTGTCAAAATTCGTGTTAAGAACACGTAATCCACCTACTAAAATTGTCATCTCTGGAGCAGAAAGTGTTAGTAAATTTGCTCTGTCAACTAACAATTCTTCAGCAGATATATTGTGATGTGCATTTAGGTAGTTTCTGAACCCATCAGCAGCTGGCTCTAAAGCGTTAAATGAATCTGCATCCGTTTGATCTTGTGTAGCATCCGTACGTCCAGGAGTAAATGGCACAGTCACAGTGTGGCCTGCATTTTTAGCTGCTTGTTCTATTCCAACACATCCACCTAGAACTATTAGATCAGCAAGAGAAACTTCAATCCCAGATGCGCTTTGAATTCCTCGAAGTGTATCTAAAACTTTTGCTAACTCAGCTGGGTTGTTTGTCTCCCAATCTTTCTGAGGTGCAAGTTGAATACGAGCTCCATTAGCTCCTCCACGCTTGTCAGATGCTCGAAAGGTTGATGCTGAAGCCCAAGAAGTAGATACCAATTGAGATACCGATAGTCCTGAATCAAGGATGCTGTTCTTTAAGGAAGTAATATCTGCATCACTCAATGAATGTGTGGCAGCAGGAAGAGGGTCTTGCCAGATTAATTCTTCTGAAGGAACCTCTGGTCCGAGATAGCACGCTTTTGGCCCCATATCACGATGGGTCAATTTGAACCATGCGCGGGCGAAAGCATCTGCGAATTCTTCTGGATTCTCAAAGAAGCGCTTTGAAATTTTCGCATACTCAGGGTCTTCTTTAAGAGAGAGGTCGGTTGTTAGCATGATTGGAGTATGACTTTTAGCAGGGTTATGGGCGTCGGGCACTGTTCCTTCACCTCCACCATTCTTTGGCTTCCACTGGTGTGCACCTGCTGGACTTTTTGTAAGCTCCCATTCATAACCGAATAGGTTCTCAAAGAAGTTATTGCTCCATTGAGTTGGCGTTGTCGTCCAAGTTCCTTCAAGACCGCTGGTAATTGTATCACCTGCATTTCCTGTTCCGTATGAGTTTTTCCATCCGAAGCTTTGTTCTTCTATACTAGAAGCTGCTGGTTCCCTACCAACATATTGGTCTGGATCGGCCGCACCATGAGTTTTACCGAATGTGTGACCACCTGCAATAAGTGCTACAGTTTCTTCATCGTTCATAGCCATACGGCCAAAAGTTTCTCTTATATCATGAGCGGCTAGAATAGGGTCTGTATTTGCGTTTGGACCTTGTGGGTTAACATAGATTAATCCCATTTGTACAGCTCCAAGATTATTCTCGAGTTCACGATCGCCTGTGTAACGATTGTCACCTAACCATTCGGTTTCAGAACCCCAATTGATATCTTGCTCTGGCTCCCAAACGTCTTCACGACCACCTCCAAAACCAAAGGTTTTAAAGCCCATAGATTCTAAGGCGCAGTTACCAGCTAGGATCATTAAATCAGCCCAAGAAATTTTCTTTCCATATTTCTTTTTGACTGGCCACAATAACAAACGCGCCTTGTCTAGGTTTCCATTATCAGGCCAGCTGTTAAGCGGGGCAAAACGTTGTGTACCTGATCCCGCACCTCCACGGCCATCGCCTATGCGGTAGGTGCCAGCACTGTGCCAAGCCATACGAATAAAAAATGGACCATAATGTCCGAAATCTGCTGGCCACCAATCTTGCGAAGTTGTCATAAGATCGTAAATATCTTTCTTAACAGCGTCCAGGTTAAGACTCTTGAACTCCTTAGCGTAGTCGAATGACTTACCCATTGGGTCAGACTTGGAGGAGTTTTGACGAAGGACATTCAATTTCAGCTGGTTAGGCCACCAATCTCGGTTAGAGGTCCCACCGCCTGCACTCTCCTTATGAGCTCCACCCATAAATGGGCATTTGCTGATATCATTACCATTCTCGTTATCCATAGCTTATTTGATTCTTTGAACCTACAAAATAATAATATTTACTACAATGATAATTTATTTATACTCAAATAATTAGGTTCTGTCGCATCTATCAGTCAAATTATAAAATAGTCATTTATACCAACTTCTATGCTGCTAATGATTTGAATGTTGTAAACGTATTTTTATCTTGACCAACCATTTGATCTTTTCTAATCATGTGAACGATTTCTATTCCTGCTATTGTTCTTCGAGCTGATTCAAATTCCTTAAAACCTAAACCTTGATTTATCCGCTTCTTTATAAAGCGATGATCTTGTTCTACAATGTTATTGAGATACTTACACTGCCTAATTTTGATCTTGGACTTGGTAGCCAAAGCTCTTAGGTTGTAAACTCGAATCGCACTTGAATTTGAACCGCTTTTGCCTATATTAATTAACTCTGGTTTTCCATTATTCTCTATTACTTTAATAAGGAAACTCTGAGCACTCATTCGGGATCAAGTCCAAAAGTTGGGGAGGAATTTAAACTGAAAGTGTTTTCTTTGTAAAAACAGTATTCTATTGGAGGCTTATCTAGATTTATTAAAGCTGATTTTACCAGAAATGCTAGTTGAGCATTTTGATTTAGTTAAATCAGAACAACTTGAAGGGAAATTGAAACTATATTTCGAAGAGCGTAATGTAGTTCCCCAAGAATTCAAAACACGTCAACTAGTCTCTAAAGGATTTCATAACGAGGTGATTATTCAGGAT
>JABSPC010000089.1 GCA_013215515.1 Crocinitomicaceae bacterium | reverse complement strand
GGTTGATGCTGATTGAAGCGAATTCTTGAACTACTTGTCCTAAAGAATTTCTTACACTAATTACATAAGATTTATCTATTGTCTCATTAAGTGAAATAATCAATTGATCTTTAGTTGGATTCGGGTAAATATTAAAACTGTTACCAAAAGAATTTTCTTCTAATACAGTTACGGTTCCATTAAATTCATATACTCTTACATGGCCAGCACTTGATGCTGTCTCTCCATTGTTTACACCTCCAACAGCAACCGTTAAACCATCCTCACTCAGACTTACCGAATACCCAAACCAATCACCACTGTTTTCTGAATCAATATCTTGTTCTTTTTGATCCCACATACTAGTCCCCGAATTAAATTCAAAAACTCGTACATGACCAGCGCTTGTTCCATTATCAGAGTTATCAATTGCTCCAATAGCTACCGTCAAACCATCAGCACTTATACTTGTTGACCAGCCCGAAGCATCACCATCAGACTCACCATCTATGTCTTGCCCTTTTTGATCCCACATGCTCGTTCCAGAGTTGAATTCGAATACTCGTACATTACCAGCATCTCCAGCACCACTTCCATCATTAAAAGGTGCTCCAATAGCCACTGTTAAACCATTGGCACCTATACTTGTTGAGTAACCTGAATTATCACCATCAGCCTCGCCATCAATATCTTGTCCTTTTTGATCCCATATACTCGTTCCTGAATTGAATTCATATACCCGCACATGACCAGCATTTCCAGCACCACTACCATCATTATTATGTGCCCCAATAGCAACAATTAAACCATCAGCACTTATACTCACTGATCCACCTGATTCATCAGTAATAGATTCGCCATCAATGTCTTGTCCTTTTTGACTCCACATACTCGTTCCTGAATTGAATTCATATATCCGTACTTGGCCAGTATTCCCAGAACTTCTTGGTGCCCCAATAGCAACAATTAAACCATCAGCACTCATGCTTACTGATGCACCTGATCCGTCACCATCAGACTCACCATCTATGTCTTGCCCTTTTTGATCCCACATGCTCGTTCCAGAGTTGAATTCATATACTCGTACATGACCAGCACCGCCAGCACCACTTCCGTCATTACTAGAAGCCCCAATAGCAACAATTAGATCATCAGCACTCATGCTTATTGAAATACCTGAATAATCACCGTCAGTCTCACCATCAATATCTTGCCCTTTTTGATCCCATATACTCGTTCCTGAATTGAATTCAAATACTCGTACGTGACCTATTGCTCCAACACCGCTTCCATCATTACTAGATGCTCCAATAGCAACCGTTAAACCATCAGCACTCATACTTACTTCTCCAGAATAATCGTCAGCAGCTTCCCCATCAATGTCTTGCCCTATTTGTGTAATTTGAGCATTCGTGAGAACTGGTATGAAGCATACTATTAATATAAATAAAATAGATGGGTAGTTTTTAGGGAAAAGAAATTTGGATGTCATAATATGGTTATTTATTATTTTGTTCAAAACAAAAGCAAGGTACGTTATTATTTATTAAGCATAACGTTCCAGCTAAAGTAAGCAGAAACGGTTTGGTAGGCAAGGCTGTTTGCTTTAGCTTTTGTTAGGTAACGTTTTTAATTTTTAATAAAATCTGAAAAATGCTTAATTAAATCTTTTTTAATTTCTTTAATTGAATCAATCGGTTTCAGTTGACTATAAACGTCTTCAGGGTCCTCCTTATGTTGATTTAAGAATTGTTCAGAATGGTTGTCTGCAAGTTTGATTTTAATGCCATCAAACAAGTCCAGATGGTGCATGCAAAAACTAATTGTAATAATCTTTAAATCCTTTTTCTTAAGCATTAAAGAATATGACCCTATTCCTTCATCAATTACCTTTGAGTCAATTTTAAATCCATGTTCAGAAAAATATGGGAGAATTGATTTTTCAAGTTCATTATGAAATATTTCGATTTCTTTAATTCCCATTTTTAATGTTACCTAACGGTAAAGCTAAAAATACCTAAAAAACGGTTAGGTTGGTTGGTTTTATGATTTTTAGCTAGTGTAACCGTTGCACAACCGCTGACTCTGATAAAAGATGATTACATATAAGCCCATTTAAGGGTTCTTCGTTTCAAAACAGATTACTTTTTCACTCAATATTTAATAGTCGCTAATCGCATCTTTTGACCGTTTAGAGGATC
>JABSPC010000088.1 GCA_013215515.1 Crocinitomicaceae bacterium | reverse complement strand
TGATTTAATTCTTCAGCAGTGACAACTCCGTCCTTTGGACCATCCAGTCCTATGTCCAACAAGATTAAATCTGGTTTCGTTTCATTTGCCAACTTCAATACCTGTTCACTGTTTCTTGCTTCCCCTACAATGGTGTATCCAGCTTTCGTCAATATACGATTAAGGAACATTTGAATGATCATATCATCTTCTGCTATCAATATAGTTTCAATCGCCATAATCCTACTGATATTGTGTTATTTCCTGAAAATTAAGAGTGTATTTTGTTCCTTTAAATGTATTGTCTTTTTCTATGTTACCCTTCAATTGGATCGTCAGCCTATGGATAAGCATTAGCCCAAGTGAATTTGAATTTCTAAAATTAATTCCCTCTGTAAAGCCAACGCCGTTGTCACTTATCGTCATTCTATACTCATCATGACGAACGTTGGATATCTCAATTTTAATCACTCCCGCACTGTCATCTTTAATTCCATACTTAAGTGAATTGGTAACTATTTCGTTCATTAGAAGTCCAAGAGGAATGGCAGTATCTATATTTAGATGAATCTCTGGCACCTTAATTTCTGTCTTTACTTTATTTGAAGTTCCTTTCATTGAAACAATCAAGTTCGACAATAACATTTGCACATACTCATCGTAACTAATCTTTGAAACATTATCCGTCTTATAGAGCATTTCATGGATCATTGCCATTGAGTTAATTCTATATTGGCTATATCTAAATAAAGCTCTCGTGGTGTCGTCTTCAATAAAACTAGACTGAAGGCTGAGTAAACTTGTAATGATTTGAAGGTTATTTTTTACGCGATGGTGAATTTCTTTTAACAACACTTCTTTCTCCATATTCAAACCTTCCAATTGTCTATTTTTCTCTGTAAGGACCTGAATTACTTGAGTGATTTGTTGAGTAAATTCCTCATGAGACTTATCGGCTTGAGTCCCTACAATAAACGAAATCAAGCCCAAGACAATTGGTGCTGAATCAATAACATAAAGAAGCGGGAAATTTTTATGAAGCTGAACAATGGAAAAATGATCGTCTTTTCCAGAAAGTCCAAAATGGCATAATAGAAGTGAGCAAATTGGAAATAGCATTCCGATAAGAATACCTTTTACCACATAAGTTCCTATAACGGCTTTTTGTTCCATTTTCAGTGTTAGTACAGTATACCAAGTTAGAAATTAATTACTTACAAATCTAATATAGAATGTAGGATGAATATATCATGGAATACATCGAACAGAAGCTACTTTTCTGGCCTTAAATTCCACTTATCGCTATTGTAATAATAGAACCCTACCTTGTATTTCGCTACCATATCGTATGAATACTCCATCGATCCTTGCTCTTCTCCGAACTTTCGTCCACAGGTATTATTGGCCGTAAATCGCACCCCAAATTTTGAAATTGTCGCTTTACAATAGTAGTCCGTATAATATATGTAACCGTTGCACAACCGCTGACTCTGATAAAAGATGATTACATATAAGCCCATTTAAGGGTTCTTCGTTTCAAAACAGATTACTTTTTCACTCAATATTTAATAGTCGCTAATCGCATCTTTTGACCGTTTAGAGGATC
>JABSPC010000087.1 GCA_013215515.1 Crocinitomicaceae bacterium | reverse complement strand
ACTTACTCATTTTTTCCCCATCAGTACCTGGAATTAACATTGTGTCTTCTTGCAAACTTACTTCTGGCAAAACAAACGTTTCACCCATTTCGTGATTGAATCTGCGGGCAACATCTTGAGTATATTCCAAGTGTTGTTTTTGATCCTTACCAACCGGAACTATTTCAGCATCGTATAAAAGAATATCAGCAGCCATCAGCATTGGGTATGTGAACAAACCTGAATTCACATCTCCTAAACGATCCGCTTTGTCCTTAAAACTGTGCGCAAGTGTCAATCTTGAGTAAGGGAAATAGCACATCAAATACCATGACAATTCAGTAACTTCAGTAACATCGCTTTGACGGTAGAATACTACTTTTTCAGGATCAAGACCACAAGCAAGCCAAGTCGCAGCAGTGGATAACGTATTGCTTCTCAGTTCTTCGCCATCTTTAATTTGAGTTAAAGAATGTAAATCAGCAATGAATAAAAAGGATTCATTTGAATCGTCTTTTGACATTTCTATTGCGGGAAGGATTGCTCCAAGTAAATTCCCTAAATGCGGTGTTCCTGTACTCTGAACCCCAGTTAAAATACGTGCCATAATTGCTTCTTGTTGTACGGATTATTGTCCAAAGCGAAATTAACGAATTGAATCGAATTAGACATAGGATTGTTTGGGTCTTAGGGTTAATTTGATTGAAAAGGTTTTAACCGCGGAGGTGCAGAGGGACAGCACAAAGTAGCACCGAAGGTAATCTTTAATCATTATGGTTGACGCAAACAGACCTCTAGGTCTGTATTGCTTAGTGTCAAAGCCCAGCGTGTCAAATTGCGACTTTGTGCCTCGCCGGTTAAATTGTACATTGCACTAACAACACAGCTCCGCACAAAAACTTAACCCCAGAATTCAAAATAAAAGAAACAATAATGCGTTAATTAGATGTATGAAAATTACATTACTACTTACCTTTGTGCTGTTTTATAGCACATCCAATGCTCAGGAGCATCATTTTGGCTTGAGCGTAGGTTTGTCAATTGGATCATCTCAAAGAGAGTTGTATGAACATTATGAAAGCGTCCTTGGGTTTTCCGGAAACGCGCTTTATGTGTACAAACAGAATAATTTTATCGCAAAAATTTCAATCGGATTACAACAAAAAGGGTTTTCACAAAGCTTAATTTTTATGGATGCTAACGGGACAATATTGGGGGAAGGCAGCAAAGAGAGTACACGATTTAGTTATGCGGCACTAGAACAATTGGCTGGATTAGAATTCGGCAAGAAATTGTATGGATCGATAATGGGCGGTTTGTCTGGCTCTTATTATTTCCAAACCAATGTGTCAGCGGATCAATTTGAACTGGAAACTGGATCCTTAATTCCAAGTTACGTATATAGATTTAGTAATCTGGAAAAGCTTGATTTCAATGCCGTTTTGGAGGCCGGAATAGGAGTAAAGTATGAATCCGGGGGAAATCTATTTGCAACAGTGAGTTATAACAGAGGATTAAAAAATGTTCGCTATGAAAACGATCCAGAAAGTGTGCCTTGGAAAAATCACTATACGTCGTTCCGAATTGGTTATCGACATCAACTTCATTTAAAAACAGGGGAGTAGAAGCTATTTGCACATAACAACGTCTATTTTGCTAAATTTGAGGAGTGAAAACTGTCGTAGGCATTTTAGGAGTAATATGGAAACTGTATATCGCAATTGTATTTGTGATCACAGCCATTTTTCTTTACCCAATAATCGCTACAACTCTTATTAATCCGAAAAACAAGAAAACAGCATTTAAAATGTTTGTTTTTTGGAGTTGGATGTTTCGATTTTTGTGCCTTTATTATGTCAAAAAACTAAAGGACAGTAAGCTACCACGAGGTCCCTATTTGATAGTTGCGAACCACATTTCATACCTCGATATTTTCTTGATGTACTCTTACATCTCGAAAGAGCCGTTTTTGTTTTTGGGCAAAAGTGAAATTTTGACGTATCCGTTAATCAAAACATATTTCAAAAGAATGAACATTCCTGTATTTCGTCATAACAGACGAAAAGCAGTAGAATCTCTAATTCAGGCTTCTAGAGAGGTGAAAAAGGGATGGTCAATTATGATTTTCCCTGAAGGAGGAATCCCAGATGAAAACAATCCAAAAATGATGGAATTCAAACAAGGAGCATTTAAGCTGGCTAAGAATTTGAAGGTTCCAATTGTCCCAATTTCATTTACGAATAACCACAAATTGTTTTCTGACCCGTCGAATTTTTTCGGCCCGGCCCGACCTGGAATTAGCCATGTTTATATTCATGAGTTCATCACCTCGGAGGAAATCGAGTCTTTGACACAAGAGGAATTGAGTCAGAAGTGTTTTGACATTATCAACGGGCCAATTTTGGAAGAGAATCCAGAAGTGCGCTAGAATTAATTATCAAACGGCTTTTTCTTACATTTGTACCAGATGAAAATTACAGACGAAACAGTAGATCATATTGCACACCTTTCTCGTTTAGAGTTTGAAGGAGAAAAAAAGGTTGCGATTAAGGCAAACATGGAACGCATTATCAGTTTCATGGATAAACTTCAAGAGGTTGATACAGAAAATGTTGAACCACTAATTTTCATGACGAATGAAATTAATCGCCTGAGAGATGATGTTGCGGAGAATACTTTAACTCAGGAAGAAGCGTTGAGAAACGGTCCTAAAACGGACTCCGATTATTTCAGAATCCCTAAGGTCTTGAGTAAATAGGATTTTTCTTTTTCTTCAGTGTCTGTCCTGGCATTCTGCGTTCAAAGAAGAAATTTACTTTTAATCCAAATTCGTGGTGTTGTTTGT
>JABSPC010000086.1 GCA_013215515.1 Crocinitomicaceae bacterium | reverse complement strand
GGCTTTATTATTATTCCAATACCATTTGGCTCCGTTTCCTCCTCCGTCAAATAATGCTTCATTATCTTGCAATTCTCTTAACCTCTCCGCATCTCTCTTTTTACGAGCAGCGGCTTCGTCTTTGATTTTCTTGATAACATCTTTAAGAAACTTTTCACGCCCCTTTTCAGGCATTGCTGCTATTCTCTGAAGACTATCTTCGCGTTGACAAGTTTCAACTGCCACAACTAACTTCCATAAGTTCTCCGCTTTATTACGGATTCCTTCAGCGTTTGGATAAGCGTCTGTAATTACTGCACCGCAAGAGTCATAATATTTTTGAGCGGGAACGTATTGGCGTTTCTTGAAACTTAAATCTGCAAGTCTTTCATACGCCATTCCTTTTTGACGCGTATTTGTTGTTGAATAGAATGCTGATTTGTGTAAGTAGTCAATCGCTTGTTTTTCGTCATTTTCTTTGAACTCAATTTCAGCTAAGGCGTAATAAATCTGATCTTTATATTCAGCGTTTTTAGGATCACGGAGCATTTTGTCCAATTCCTTTTTTACTTTATCACCCGTTCCTAAGAACGCTCTTTTCAAGCGAGCATTAAAATTCATTTCATACCCTGCTTTACTCTTGATAACCTTTGTGAAATGGTAACGCGCAAGTGTAGCATCACCTGACTCCTGATACATCTGTCCCAACACAAAATGAACTCTGGCCTTATCATCACCCATGCGAGCTTGGTTTAATGCTTCTTCCAAATATTTAATCGCATCTTTCTTATTGTCATGCATTAAAGCCAACTCAGCTTTCGTCTTTTCCAATTCAAACTTTATTGCTGGCGGAAACTTAGCAATTTCGTCCTTTTTTTTCTTTTTCTTTTTACTCTTGCTTTTACTTTTTTTACTCTTTTCATTCTTTCGCTCTTCTTCATCAAGAATTGCTTTATCAAGATTGTCAAGATTGAATTTAGCCTCTGTTAAATTCCCTTGGGCCATATTGGTTTTTGCCATCCAAAGTTCTCCGACATACAATGAAGGATCGTTTTTATAGAATTTACGAACGAATTTGAAGCTTTTCATGGCTCCTTCGTAATCGCGACGGTAATATGAAGCTATTCCAATTGTCGTCCAATTTTCATCGATCCAACGGTTGTGTTCTTCCTTTTTTCTCGCAGGACGCTCATTACTAGGCATACTGTGATTCACAATCACCTTTTTACATTTAGCAATTGCCGTATCCATAGCGGGAAACATGCCTACTACTTCTATTTCTCCTGGAACAGGATCAATCGGAATTAATGCATAATAATCTTCAATGCGCGCTTCTTGAAAAGTCATCATAGATTGATTAATCAATTCATTCGCGTTATAATATCCGTTATAATGAGCCGTTAAACTATGGTAGTTGCGATTAATGAAAGTATTCTTCTCTGTAGAACATGAGAATACCACCACCAGTATCAATGATGCAATCGCTGCTATTTTAAATCCTCTTACCATTTTACTATCTTGATTTTCGTTCTTCTGGAAGAAGAACTCCCAAAAATCATTTTTATTATACCTGATACTCTTTATTTTAGCCAATATTCGTAAACACTTGTTGGATATCGTCGTCGTCTTCAATTTTATCCAACATCTTTTCAATATCGACCAATTGTTCTTCAGTAAACTCAACAGGTGATGTTGGGATTCTTTGAAGATTCGATTTTATCACATCAACATTCATTTCTTCGAGGCCAGCAGAAATAGATCCAAAGGCAGTATACTCACCATACACGAACACTTTCTCGTCCACGGCTTCGATTTCTTCTAAACCGGCATCAATCAATTCCAGCTCCATTTCATCAACATCAATCTCTTCTGTCTTTTCAAACTCAAAAACCGATTTACGAGCAAACATAAATTCTAAAGAACCATTTGCAACAATACTTCCTCCTGCTTTATTGAAATATGATTTCACATTTGCAATGGTTCGGGTTGGGTTATCAGTAGCGCACTCAACAAATATCAATACGCCGTGTGGTCCCTTCCCTTCATAATTCATTTCAGAAAAAGTCTCAGCATCTTTACCATTAGCACGTTTTATCGCTGCTTCGATATTATCCTTAGGCATGTTTTGGCCTTTGGCATTTTTAATTGCCGTACGAAGAGACGAATTCAAATCTGGATCCGTCCCACCCTCCTTAGCTGCCATGGTTATCGCTTTTCCAAGCTTGGGAAACAGTTTGGACATTTTGTCCCATCGTTTTTCCTTTGCCGCGCGTCGATATTCAAATGCTCTACCCATATATAAGTATTGTTTCCAACAAAATTAAGAAATTAGAGGAACAAGAGAAAGTAGATGAATTGAAATCTTTCACTTCTAGATATACTGAACCAAGTTCTTGACTCAATCCCTCCTATTTTGAGTTAGCAGTTACTTTCCAGTTAAACAGTCCATTAATGGCTTACCTTTCACATAAACATCTACCATTCTGGCTTCTCCGTCCAAAATTCGAACTCCTATGGTAATACTCCCTCGTTCTTTCTGAAAAACTCTTTCCGCGGTCATTGCATAATCTTCATTTATAAAGTACTTACACATGTTTGCTGGAGCTTTAATAGCAACCGCCATTTTATAGCTTCCTCTATCGTCGGGGCCAATGCTATTATCGGTTCTACCAAAAACACCCTCGCGGATTTCCTCCACTCCTTGAGAATACAGAACTTTAGAATCAATGTAGTCTCCTTTTTTAGGTGGGTTTTTAAAGGCTTCCATAAAATAAGCATAACCATCTTCACCTACCCCAATAGAAACATAAGCCTTATCTCCTTCTTCAAATTTATCAAGAGTTGG
>JABSPC010000085.1 GCA_013215515.1 Crocinitomicaceae bacterium | reverse complement strand
TAATCAGCTCCTCTAATTCTTTGATCGCATCATTCCATCTTCCCTGAAGCTCCATCGAATGTGCCTTTTTCATTTGAATATCATCACCCAATCCTGTTGCTGGATATTCACTAATAATGCTGTCAAACAAAACAAATGCTTCAGGATAACGATGCTGCTCAATCAAGAGATCGGCATTTGCGAACCAATTCATAGCGATGTAATTACTATCCATTCCGTAATTCTCTAGAATCAATAAGGACAGGTTTATAGCATCGTTCGCAATTAATTTCGAAGTAGATCTTTTCAAAACATCCAATTGTGATTGCGCAAACTCGAACTCTCCATCGTAATAAAATATTCGCGCATTCTTAAATTTTGCTTCGTGACCAATAGGCTCGTATTTAAATTGCTTATCAATTTGCATGTAAAGAAGTGCCGCTTCCCAAACATCTCCATGAAGAACGTGAATATCGCCCAAAGCCAATTTTGCTTCCGCTTTTTGCATATCTGTTAATCCTGAGACCTCGAGTACTTCATTTAGTCCAGTTATTGCTCCTTCACCATCCTTTGCATAAAAAGCCTGAATGTGTGATTTCTCCATCATCAACGAGAATGTCGATCCTCTTTTTCCAAATTGAAGCAAGGCCGCATCGTAATCCGCAATTGTCTGATTTAATTCCTCTTGAGTGAAATTCCGTTGCGTTGTCAACTCCAAAAATTTCACGTTCAACAATGAATTGTACGCCTGTAAATACAACGAAGCTTTCTCGCCTAAATTAACGATGTACTCAAAGGATCTTCTCGCAGTCCTATAATCCTTGTTTTCAATACAAATCCTACCAAGGTCGTAAACCAACCTCCCTTTGGCATCGCTTCTCTTATCCACTGCTTTAACATGGATAAATGCAGCGCTAAAATTCTGACGTTGAATGAACAACCAAGTCAGCAATTCAGAATAAATTAAATCACCAGGGTTTTGCTGCGTTCTTTCAATTAAAGCGCGTTTCAAGATATCATACTCCTCAGATTCGTCCTGCGTGAAATCAATCTGATTCGTCAAAATACGCTTTAATGTAGTCTGGTATGACGAGTGATAATCAATTAAATCAAGGTATTCCCCCATCATTTTTTCAGTCTCGCCCATTGATCCATAATACTCTGCAAATTGAAAATTAAGCGGGTATGAATTTTTCAATAACTTACGTCCTTTCTCTAAAGTCCTGAACGCCATAGCATTCTTACCTTGTGCTTTAAACGCATTATAGAGACCAATAACATCTCTAGACCGAGGTTGCATTTTGGTAATTAATCCTTCGTAAATTTTATCTGCTTTCCCTCGTTCTTCATTGGCTTCATAGAATTTTGCCAATTGAATTTGATATTCTTGATCTGTTCTAAAATACGAGATTTGACGTTTCAATAATTTCTCAATACGCCTAGAGTCATCCATCTCTTCAACGCACTGTACCAGGCGATTGAAATAGAATTTCGAGTGGTCTTTATCGTACAATCTCTCGTAATAAACTGAGGCCTTATCATATTCTTCATTACCGAAATAATGTTGCGCCAATTGTTGATCAGACTCTTGTGCAGAACCGACAAATGGGCTAAGGAGAATTAGTACGGCAAAAATTATATTCTTCATTAATGTTCTTTCTATCAATAATTGTACCCTATCTGAGGTAAAACGTTCAACGGGCAATTAACTTTTTTCATTCTGCAGTTCATACTATTGACCTGCCTACTATGTAATGTCAGATTTCCGTTTCGTTACTTTTCAAAACGAAAGATACGCATCCTAATTGTTGCTCTCACTATTTTCACTCTAACTTTCATTAAAGCACAACTATTTCAACAATTACGGTTTTAAATGTATTGACAACGAGTTCAACAAAATACACGCCTGATTTTAATTTTTGAATTTGTATTTCGATTCGAGCACATAAGTTACAAAATAAAAAGGCAATCCAAGGACTCAGTTATTGTACCAACTCTACTGCAAAACGTTCAATTAGAAATTCTTCTATTTCAAGGTGCAATTCATCATAAACCTCAGTAATTACCTCTTTGCGTTCTACATACATTGTAATTTCCGATTCTAATTCCGCCACTTTTTTTTCTTCAAAAGAAAGGTAATCGTCATATTTATGCCGTTTGCCATATGCGTGATTAATATCACCTTTCAATTTATTCAATGCCTCTTTTTCGAGATGAACGGTTTCGAGTAATTCTTCAAAATGAGTTAAAGCCGGAGTAAGGTCATCGTACATTTTTTTGAAGCGGTCCAATTTATAGGCGAATTCAAGTTGAATGGTATCATCCTCGAGGCCTTTGATTTTATCGACATACTCCTCAGAAACAGATAACATTTCGGATGCGTTTTCAATCTTATTATCATTCAGCAATCCGGTCGAAGTGTCAATTGTTTCCTCCATCTTTTCCAAACGCTCTATTTGCGCCGATTTATTCAAATCAGAACAAGAGCTAAAGGCAAGCAGGAGTGATATTGCTAAGAGAAATCTCATGAATAGTAAATGTAGTCTTTATTCACGATCATTTTACCTTTCAATTATTGATAAATCACCTCACATTTAGCGGGTATGCTATGGATACCTTCTTTGGTGATGTACTTAATTGCATAAACGTATTTGTTATTGATTCGAACATTTCTAGCAGATCCGCTAGTGCTTGAAAAGTATTGGTTTATAGCAAAATTCAATCAGTACATTCTGTTTTAATGTTAAACTATCAATTATTCCAATAAGAAAAGAGCAATCGCATATTACTTCGAAGACATTATGATAAGAGACTTTCTACAAATTATACAGTTCGTTTTTAACGGCGTAAAGCACGAGCCCAGCGATATTATGAGAATTTGTTTTGTCCGAGATACTCTTTCGATGAGATTCGACAGTACGAATGCTTATAGCGAGTAATTCAGCGATTATCTTATTCGTTTTTCCGTTGCAAATTAATTCTAAGATCTGATGTTCTCTTGAGGTAAGCGGATTACCAGAAATGGTAGTACCCTGCTCTTTATCCTTTTCCAATTTTTTGAGCAGGGATCTGGATATTTTATCATCGAAATAATAGCCCTGTTCATGAACTGCATAAATTGCATCAACGACAGTTTCAAAATCACAATTTTTAGGCAAAAAACCTTTGGCTCCCATGGTGATGCATTCGGAAATAAAAGGGTCGGAATAATGCATACTAATTATGATTACATGTACAGTACTATATCGTTCTGCAATTATCCTAAGTGCCTGATGCCCATTAACTATGGGCATTTCTAGATCAAGTAGCACAACGTCTACTTTGTTTTTCTTTAATTGTTGAAGTAGGGCAGAACCATCACTTACATCGAAAACAAGATTTATATCTTTTTCTTCTTTCAATAGAGCTACCATTCCCTGCCGAACCAATGCATGATCCTCAGCAATAGCAATTCTGATAGGTTTTTTCATCAGTCGTAAGGTACAACTATTTCTGTATTGGCCATTTCGTTGATTTTACTAAAACTTAGCGTACCACCTAGCAAGACCAACCTGGTTTTTATAGAAGATAAACCAAGTCCTGTGGATTCTGCTTCATAAGATTCAAAACTTTCGCTTGTCAATCCGACACCATCATGGTTTATTCTAATCTTAATACTTCCATCTTCTTCAAAAAATTCTATTTCAAACCAAGATGGATTATCGTGTTTAATGGAATTGTTAATTAGCTCGAGCAAAACGCAGTATAAATTGCGACTCATTGTTTTATTCAATCTCTTTTCTTCATCCAACTCAGAAACAACCAAACATTGAATTCCATTTATACCGGATGCAAAAGTTTCAATGGCTTTGGCCAAACCAAATTTAACAACGTGTTGCGACGATAAATCATGGCTGACACCTCGAACATTTTGAATTATTAAATCGATAAAATCACTGTCTTCAGCGAACGAGTCCTCATTTAATTTGCCAGATTTAAAATCCCGTTTGTATTTGGCTAATTTAAATTTAACCGAAGAAAGTAAAGGCCCAACCTCATCATGAAGGTTAAGTGCTATCTTTTCACGCTCAGATTCTTGCGCATCGATTGTGGATTTTAGAAGTTCGAGTTCTTTGCTTTTGAGCGCTAAATTATGTACACTTTCTTTACTGAATAACAGTTTGTTATAGGTAGCTGTAAAGACCACTATAGTTGCGATTAGCAATAGCACCACAACACTTCCTACGACAATAAATAAAATTATGTCCGTTTCATTAACCATAGTCCTCGAGCAAATAAAATGTTATAAACAATATTTGATATAATTATAATAAGATAAATGTATTGGAATAAATCTTCTTTTTGATACAATATCTCCATAAAAATATACGCGAAAAATGTCACTCCAAAGTGCACCATAACAGCCGAATTGATCCAATAGTAGGGATACTTCAATAAATTAGGCACCCTTAGGGACTTAAATAATTCATAGAAAAATAAGAGCGATAATATCAACGGCAAAAGTCCAGTAAATATATCAATGATTGGAACAGGCTTAAACCAGGAATGAGAAGCTGAAATATACCAAACAGAGAAAATCACGTAAACCCCAAAAACAACTAAAAGCACTTTACGGAATGGTCGACTTTGATTAAGATCATAAAATAATAATGCATAGAAACACGTCGAAATAATCGCATAGCAATTATAAATTATATAGGTATTCATTGACTTTCTAGCAAAAAACCAGGTTAGACAGTCGGACAATAACCAAGTAAGCAAAATACAAAACAAGGTCCACCACATGTAGTGATGAACCTTTTTAATCACAAAAAATAGAGCCATAAATGGAACAAAACCGGAAAGAATACCAATTTCATTTATCCATCTAAAAACTTGATTGCTCATTTAAATATTTCCGTTCAAATCATTACCAACACCGCAATTTCTAGGACATCCTGCTGAACGATCCAAAATTAAATCAGTAATATCATTCTCCTCAGAATCCGCTGCAACCAAAACTAAAGTTTTTTTGCCATCTGCTGGGTCAACTCCGAAATAAATTCTTATTCCTTGAGCATCAGTTTGTGCTAACAATTGTTCAAGTTTTTCTCTTCCAAGAAATCCACCCTTTTTATCACCATTATCACCATTTCTCCATCCAGAGGTCATATCCGCTGCTTCTTCCATGTCAATAAATTCTCCTTCTGTTCCGTTAAATGCCATAATTTTAGATTTTATTTGGTTAACACCTTCTAAGCTACAATTGTAGTTGAATAAAAATTTCGACACAAAAAACGAGCCTCAATAATAAATTTAAAGTAATCAATTGTACACCAATCATTTACAACTAAAATCCAAATGCCAAAGGAAATATCTATCCGTAGTTATACGGGGTATAATTGCGGATTATACGTATGCTAAAGCATGGTGTATATATACTCAATAAATCGCGCGCAATTTTGAGTAAATAGTACTAACGATTTTAAAAACTTCTACTGAGTCCCCCTTTTTTAGTAGAATTAAGGTGGATTCCACTTTTACTTCAACCCTAAGTTAGTTCAAAAAAATTCAACAATTGAAATTTCATGCTGCAAAACAGACGATGGCACTCATTTTTATGCGTATATCTACTCGTTTTTGCCTTATTCTTTTCATTTTATCAGTGATAAGCACAGATTATTCACACAACATTGTATATTGGAATTAAGGACCAGGAACATGATTTAAAAAAATGAAAGTAGGAATAGCTGAAGATCACGACATTTTGCGAGAAACAATGAGTAAACTACTTATTGGTGAAGACAATATTGAGGTTGTTGTTCAAGCTTCCAATGGTAGCGAGCTGTTGGCGGCCATGCTTAAAAACCATTTGGACATAATCATTCTTGATTTAAAAATGCCGATAATGGATGGTCGAGAAACAATTAAAGTTCTGAGTTCATCGGTGAAAGACAGGAGGCCTGGGGTTATAATTCTCAGCATGCACGATACTGAGGAGCACATTAGAAAGTACATTGGCATGGGGGCCAATGCATTTCTATCTAAGGGCTGTGATTATTCAGAGCTTCTTTCTGCAATTAATGACGTTCATAAAAAAGGGTTTCACTTCAATAAAATGGTGACACGCGACTTGGTTTCTAACATCTTTAAGATGACGCGGAAAATAACATTGGACAATCCTTTATCCCAGCGAGAGATACAAATATTGCAATACATTTGCAAGCAGAAAACGAGTTCAGAAATTGCTAAAGCGCTTAAATTAAGTCTGCGAACAGTAGAAAATCACCGTTTGCATATCATGAGAAAAATTGGAGCACGAAATGGAATTGGGCTTTTGGTCTATGCCATGAAAAACGGGCTATTGGATATCGAACAGCTTTAATACGATTAGAAAAACGACAGCTTCAAGCGAGTAAAACTACTTATTTTAGCTACGATTGAATGGACATCACCTCTCTTTATTGCTTCGCTATAAATTATCATTCTATATTGGAATTCAACTAAAACTACGAGCTATCAAATTTATTAACGTTGCTATCGCAGAGGACCACTTGGTCTTTCGAAATGTATTCACGAAGGCTATAAACGACTTGACCGATATGCAGATGGTTTTTGGGTGCAGGAAACGGATTAGAGGTAATTAAAAACCTGAAGAGTCATCGTATCGATGTTCTTATCTTTGATTTGAATATGCCAATTATGGATGGGAAGCAATTGATAAAGAAAATGAAGCCATTG
>JABSPC010000084.1 GCA_013215515.1 Crocinitomicaceae bacterium | reverse complement strand
TTACTTTTTAAGATCGAGAGAGTAGTCCAATAAAATCAAGGCTTCTAGGACGCAAATTGCTCAATTTCTATTTTTATCGGACAGTAGTGATTAGTAACAATGAAAATTTATTCTAAACTAGATTTAGTAGAGGAAATGTAATGTATTTGGGGAAATCGCGTAGTTATTTTGAGGTTTCCAAAAGAAGAGTATTAAAAATTTAACCCGCCTCTTTGGGGTATTAAATAATTTTTTTTTTTAATCTCTATAACTGTTATGATAAAATCAAAGGAAAGTACTTGCAGCTATATCTCGACGAATTTTGCTATAAACTTAACCGAAGACACTTTGGTAACAGGGTCTTCGAGAGACTTATCCTCGCAGTAGCTAAACCTTATGGGTAAAGTCTGGGGGAATCAGTCTAATCAAAATTAGTCGAATGCCAAAGCGGGTTTTAATTAATAATTTGAAAAAGCTACTGTTTTTTATAGTGTGATTTCTGCAAAGGGATGTTTGCTTCTTAGTTTATCTAATCGAAAGAGGCTTGTCAAAAGACATGACGAGCATTTTAGAATTAAAATAAAAAAGAGATCGCATAAAAGCCTTTCCTGATTGAACAGGAGAGGCTTTTATAAATTATTTTAGCGATTAGACAGGCTAGAAAAAGAGACAAATGTCTCCTTGAATAACACTTCCACATCCTCCGAAGTCCACAGATTTTTGGCTTTCAAGCCAACCTGGAATTCCAGTTATTGTTCCACTAATATTACCGTCACCATCAACAGTCAAAGTTCCATTAAAGCCTTCAAAAGACGCCCATGTATTATCGACATAAATACCGAACTCAACGTCATATGATTTACCTACTTGAAAGGTGTATGTACCACCATTTTGATTGGAACAGGTATTAATTAAAAAAGTTTCTTCAACACTTGATCCACTTTCACTAATCCTTAAATAAGGAACGGTTCCATTAAAATAAGCGTTCAATTTAGCGTCTGTTATGTAAACAGGCAAATTCAGAGTAGGAGCCTCTTTTTGACAACTCGACACAGCCATTAAAAGAATAGTGATAAGCAGTAGATTTTTCATAAGTTGAAAATAATAGAATTATTTCGAATTAACTTTTCGGTTTAAAGCTCTTCGCAATTTTCAAAAGTTTATCTGCTTCCTTTTTGCTCCAAATAGGATCCATTGGACTCTCTCCGCTAGATTCGAGGATGTAGTTTGTTTTATCATCTTTCTTTACTACACGAACAAAACTATACCCTGTTTTTTCATCACCATCACTCATAAATGGTTTTTTCACTTCTTTAAAGTAGACACAATCTGCCGTTGAACTTATTATTTTAACATTACTAAAAGAGCTTTCCACTTCCTTTTCGATTTTCTCTTTTTCTTCTTCAAATGTTACGCTACTTGGGAAAATTGTCAATTCAGCAGTCTCGCCAATTTCAATTTGGTATGCTTTAGATTCTTCTCCGTTGTTATTTAAATTTAAAGAATGTCCATTTTCACCCATTAAATCAATATCTCCTTTAACATCGGCAGTGTTAATTCCGCTAGCATCTGCATCATCTGAACCGCACGAAGCAAGTACTGCAAACGCAAGTGTGAATAATCCTGTTTTTAATCCTGTTTTCATTGTATTAGTTTATAAGTTGAGCGTGAAAATACAAATTTTAGAACGGAATAAATGTTTACTTTGACTCATTCTCAGCATGTAATTGAACCGCTAGTTTAGTGTATTGCATGATCTTTAAGGTGTTATAATGGTTTGTTTATGGATTTTGTTGTTGTTAAATTATGACTGGTGAATTATGCGGAGAAAATCGTAAAAAGCATACTCTATTTCTCGCTGAATATTTCTGGGTTATTGCCGAAGGCTGCCGATTTAACCGATTTAGTAGTTGTCTGTGCTGATTTAATAATTCGGAACTTTAGTTTGATCATTTGCATTGATTTTACATGCTTTTTAATATATTAAGCATTAATTTTAATAGTTAAGAGTATTCTATTTAATAGAATACTAACTATATGAAAATGAATAGAACCAGTGTTCAGTTACTTATTATTTTTGGATGCTTTTTTTCCTTGAATTCTCTTAGGACAAAGCGAATCAGAGCACCAGCAAAACCTTAATGAAGTTGTTGTGGCTCCAGCTCAAGTAACGATTGTATCAGCATTGGGGAATTCAACATGTGTATTTGTATCCAACATTGAAATTCCATAGTGGAAAGCTCAGAGATTGGAGGAACGATTGATGATTACTTATCCCGATATTTTAGACGTTACTACCAACTGGCAGTCTCAAGAAGTCACATTAATTCTTCCTGATAGCCTTACCGATGAGCTTTTACTTAAAATAGTTAGACACTTGAAATACCATTCTTATGTTCAAAATTAATTTCTCAAATTCGTTATTGTTAATTTTGTTAATTTCCTTTGTGCCGGGCAATTTGACAGCTCAATGTAATACGAACACATCAATTTGTACACCAGGTGTTGCAGGTCCATTTAATTTTAATACTCCTGGAGTCCCTGTGAGTACATGCCTGGACTTTTATGGTCCTTCTGTGTCATATATTACACTTTATATTACGCAGGGAGGTCCGTTAGAGTTACTCTTTGACGGAAATGCAACTTCAGGCTATATTGATGTAGCAATTTTTAATGTTCCCGTAGGAATAGATCCTTGTATCGCTATTCAAAATAACGTCAATGAAATTGGCTGTAACTATGCGAGTAACTCGAGTGGTTGTAATCAGTTTGGAACAACTTTTTCTTGTGCTTCATGGGTTCCGGCTCCTATAGTAAATGCTGGTGATGAATTGATGATTGTTGTAGAGAATTGGTCAGGAGTGGCTTTTACGTTTACAATGCAGTTGGGAACAGGAGCGCAGACTGGGCCTCCAAATGCTTTAATTACTGCCACAACGCCTATGCAAGATTCAGATCCACCTGTGCAAATGATTTCTGTTGATGCTGGAGGTACATGGTCTGCTACTTGCGGTGCGTGTATAGATCCTGTTACAGGTATGTTTGATCCTAATGTGGCTGGTGTTGGAAACCACACGGTTTGTTATGATATTGGTGTAGCACCTTGTAATGATCAAGATTGTGAACTGGTTACGGTTAATAATCCGTTACCAGTTGAAATTAGTTATGCTTCGTTGAATTGTGAATTTGAGGAGGTTGAGTTGGAATGGGAGACAGTTTCTGAATTGAACTGTGACTATTTTGAAATTGAAAAGAGCAGGGCTGGATTAATATTTGAACCTGTTGCTATAGTGGATGGGAGTGGAACCACAATAGAAACCCAACATTATAGTTATTCTGAGGTATTTGATTTTGTGAACTATTATTATCAATTGACCCAGGTTGATTTTGATGGAAAAAAAGAAGTCGTTGAGTTTTTTTATGCTGACTGTGAGCAAAGAAATGTTCAGATTTATCCTAATCCAGCAGAGAATAAAGTGGTTATTACTTTGACCGAATTTGATTTAAGTTCTACAACGATTGAAGTGTTCGACAATTTAGGACGCCGAGTGATGGTAATTCCTGCAGGAAATAATGGAGAGAATGAATTGTCATTGGATGGTTTTAGTTCACAATTGTACACTGTTAAGGTGAGTGATTCTTTTGCTCAGAAGATTCAACGATTTACGAAGTTGTAATATAGTAACTGATTAAAAATAAAAAGCATCGCTTAAAGGTAATATGTGGTGCTTTTTTTTGTTTAGTTAGTGTTATTAATGTAAGTATGAGATACAGTTTTACTTTATCAAGGTGGACTTAATAGGTTGAGTTCCTAGAATGACAGTATTACTCCCAATGATATAATGTTTAGAACATTTGAGTAAGAAATCAGTAAGTGTTTCGAGAGTTTTAAATTACTCATTTTAACTTCTTCTTTTGAATGAGAGCTATGTATTGTCCTTATCAAGACATAAATTGAATCACAAAGAATACAGTTCAGCCTGAAAGGCTGAACACAGCTTATAAGCCATAGCTAGGGAGCATAGTTTTGCAGAAATTGTGGGTCTGATTGCGTTATCGATCTTAACGCCGTCGATTTGTCAACAATGGAGGTGGCTCACCATTAAAAGAATTCCACCGACTAGTACTGTTAGTATTCATCCCAGAAGCCCCAAAGGGAATACTTCTGATTTTACAGCCATTATATATCAAAAAGCTAAGATGATTAGGTAAAATCAGATAAATGAATTTTCCATTCTTTGAATCAGCCTTGTATTGAAAATTCCTTTTGCTTAGACCTTTCCAATTCAAAACCTCTATTAAATCTCCAACAATTGCAGTTTTTCGTCTTGCAATTATTAGAGATTTTCTTCCGCCCCTAATGCTTAATCAAGCGTTTTTGGTAAACCGCGCCGTCGATTGTAACCTTAATTATATACATGGCAGGGTGCAATTTGGAAACATCGAATTGATTCGTTCCAGTACTTTGATACACTAATCGTCCGTTTAAATCGTATAATTCGACAAGCTCAATCATCTCTCCATCACTATCAATGTTTAAAACGTTTGACATGGGATTTGGGGAAATCACTACATGACCAAGTTCTTGAATGAAGACAGAAAGAGGCTCTTCAATCGTAACTTGAAAAGACTCCATTGATGGGCAGGTTCCAGAAGTTAAATACTCAATTGTGTAAGGCCCCCCAATTGTGCTCGAGGCCAAATCAATTTCACCTGTTAATACATTCAAAACAACATCACCAGAAGATTCACTGAATGTTCCTCCGACCAATCCACTTATTGTTGGGGTTGGATTTGGATCATTGGCATAATAACTTGCTTGACTGTAGGAAAACAAAGCGTCATCCATAGCGAGAACCTCCACTTGGAAGTCAAAAGATGTCGTTGAGCAACCACCCGATGCGGCAATGTAGTTCGTTACTGTATATACATTTGGCGTACTCAAAGCAGGGCCAATTTCCCCCGTAGAGGCGTTCATACTTAATCCCGCGGGAACTGCAGAGAACGTTCCTCCACTTGCGCCAGCACCAAATTGTGCCGAAAGGGCTTGTTCATTTTCGCAAAATTCAATTGGATTATATGAAAATGATGCATCAGGCGAGTCTGTGATCACGACATTGAAATCAGTAGAGTTAGGACAATTTCCATTGGTTTGATAAGTAATGGTATAATTTCCAAGTCCACTTGAAGGTATGTTAATTTCTCCCGTTGATCCATTTATAATAATTCCATTAGTTCCTGTGAACGTTCCTCCATTAAGACCCGAAATCGTTGGAATTGGATTTGATCCAGAAAGACAGAATGTACCTGAACTAAAATTAAACGAGGCATCATCTAATGCTTCGATTGTTATTGAGCTTGTAATAGAATCAGGACATGTACCATTTGTTAAATACTGTATCGTATAGGTATTGGCTGTGCTCAAAGCCAGATCAATTTCGCCTGTTGATGGATTCATAACAAGCCCGCCTGGAGCTGAAGAGAAAGTGCCTCCCAAAGTGCCAGAAATCGTTGCTAGTGGATTCACGGCATCAGCACAGTAGTTTGCCGCACCATAAGTAAATGCAGCAACATCCTGTGCCGTTATCGTGAGGTTTATCTGCGAAGACATAGGGCAGTTACCATTTGTTAAGTAGGTAATGCTGTACGAATTGGCGCCACTCGTTCCGAAATTAATCTCACCCGTAGATGGATTAATTGACAATCCAACTGGCGTCGCAGAAAAAGTCCCGCCTATTGTTCCTGTAATAGTTGGAAAGACATTCGGATCATTTTCACAATAATTCAAGGCAGCAAAGGTAAATTCAGCATCGTCTAGGGCGTTAATTGTAATTGTACCTGTTATAGAATCAGGACACACTCCATTTGTTAAGTATTTGACAGTGTAAACCGCAGGTGTACTCAAGGAAAGATCAATTTCACCAGTCGAAGAATTAATGCTTAGCCCTATTGGAGTTGCCGAAAAAGCACCCCCTGGTGTGCCTGTAATTGTAGGGACAGGATCCACATCGTTTTGACAATAATTTGACGTTATATAAGATACAGAAGCAACATCGCCAGCTGCGATATTGACACTTACTTGTGATGCTATTGGGCACGCGCCGTTTGTTTGATAATCAACCACATAGTTATTTACGGTACTCAATGAAAAATCAATTTCACCCGTCGAAGGGTTAATGTTTAGTCCTGCTGGAGTCGCAGAGAACGTTCCTCCTGCCGTTCCGGAAATAGTTGCCACTTCATTTAAATCATTTTCGCAAAAATTAATCGAAATGTACGAAAATGTAGCGTCTTCGAGGACACCAACGGTAATATTAAATAACGCAGTATCGGGGCAAGTTCCTCCTGTTATGTATGACACCGAGTAAGGTCCAGCCGTACTTAGAGAAAGGTCAATCTCACCCATTGAAGGATTAATAGATAAGCCTGCTGGGGTTGAGGTAAACGTACCCCCAGCTGTTCCTGTAATTGTAGGTAGAGGATCCGTTCCTGATTGACAGTAGTTAGCTAGGGCGTATGAATAACTCGCGTCATCTTGAGCTTGGATTGAAGTTACATCAACCGTGGCATGCGGAATTGATCGACAGCCCGTTTCAGTGTCGAGCAGTGACAATTCGTATGTTCCATTCCCGAGTGTTAAATCATAATTGTAATCGGTATCATCAAAAACCTGTTGAACGCCATTGTAATACCAATTGAATAAATAGATTCCACCTGAGTTCAAGGACTGTAGGAAGCCTTGATCATTTTCACAATTACCAACGAAGCTATTTACGATATACGTGTCGATAATTCGATACCCGCCAAAAGCCATATTCACATCAACAGTACATCCATTTCCCGCATCTACTGTCAACCCAAGATTAAGTGGCGTTACAAGTGAGAAGTTTCCGCCCCAAATATACATCGAGTCATTATTGCTCCCAGGTGTATTTCCCCACCAAGAATAGGTACTGGCGTATTCGCTCGTTGCGTTAAAGAACACCGTATCTCCCGGACAAACATTTGTCGATAAATCAACTCCGGTCAAGGTCACATCGACACTCGGTGGAATACAAGCTCTGTGTGTAATAACAGACCCCGTTGAATATCGAGACGCCACAGTAAAGGTGTTATTGTCACTTAAATCAAATTTTGGCCATCCTGAGCTAGCCTGATAAAAACGATAGGTCCAATCAATCGAATTGTAACTATCTCCAACCAAACTTCTTTTCTGTACTTGAGCTGAGTCTCCAACTGCGGGGGAGCAGATGTAAAGACTATTACCGCTCCTCTTTTGAATATCTGTGTATTGAGAAATGAGGGTAGAAAACAACTCTGTTCCAACTGCATTGTATACTTTGATGGTGTTCGAGCTCATTGTGCGTATATACCTCCCATCGGCTAATTTCCAATATCGCAAGTTTGCTGAACCAACCTGAAATGCATTTTGAAAAATAACTGTTTCATTCAATAGTCCAGTTGATTTAGTGTAACGCTGTTTCGTGAAAAAATCATAGACAGAGAAATTCGTTCCCTCGTTAAGTAAAACTGCTCCATTTTCTCCAGAAGTTTGAGGAATTTTAGACCATGACAATGCTCCAGTAGTTGTATATTTTAATAAGATATTGGTTCCAGGAGGACCTAATACTGGCGCATTCGTTTCTCCGAGAACGTAGACATCTCCTGTACTTTCGAGTTTCATCATATATGCTATATCATCAATGGCGCTTCCTCCGTCAAATGATTTGGACCAGCTCAAAGTTCCATCCGTCAAGTACTTCAGAACCATCAAATTTTTCTCATCTGCCGTTACTTGATTGGCACTATAACCAACAATATATACGTCTCCAGTGGTTGGATGAACGCGCATATCCTTTGCTCTTGCTGCTACAATTGCACTGTAAAATAGTTCGGTCCAGAGCAGGGTTCCAGTCGCATTATATTTACGGGTCATTACTGCGCCACCTTCCAGGATAGAGGCTCCGCGAATGTTTGCAACAACATAAGTGTTTCCAAGATCATCGTAGCCCACTTCAATACCCCAATCGTATCCAACGCCGGAGTTGTACGTGTCATTAAATACAAGATTCCCGTTGTTATCATGCTTAGAGACAAACACATCATGGTCGCCATCCGGGCCGTAAAAGTAGCCTGTGGAATAGGTGTTACCAAGGTCATCGCTTATACTGTGCGCGACCGTTGAATTAATTCCAGGACTTTGGTACAAATCAATCGTTTCCCAAACTTCGGCGGGTTGTTGGGCAAAAGTCAGTTTCACAGATAGTACGCTAATGAGGATCAGTAAATTTTTCATTCTTAAACAGATTAAGTTCTCTGTAAAAGTATGGCTAGTTGCCCCTATCATTTGTCATCAATTCTAACCAATCTCAATGACAACATGTGTTTATTTAAATATAGATGGGGAAATACCGTCTTAAATCAATTTGTACTTAACCGCAAAACTGGCGGCTTCAGAGCGATTTTTAACCAGTAATTTGGAATAGAGTCGTCGGCAATAGGTTCTAACCGTCGATAAAGAAACCATCATTTTATCACTGATTTCTTTATCCGTCATTCCAATTGATAAATACGCAAGCACTTCTATTTCTTTTTTTGAAAGTTGAACAACCCAGTCCGGCAATTCACTTTTGTTCTTTTCATTTTCGAGTTCAACCTTAGCCTTTAATTTCTCGAGTAAATTATAAACATTCACGTAAGCCTCTTCCAATGTTTTATACTTCTTGAGCGTTGCTTCTTTCTGATTGGAGGTTTGCTTATTTATTCGATAATTTCGAATGATTCTGTAAACGATAAAAATAAGGAGTAGCAAAATTCCAATGGAAAGATACCTGTAGAACCAAATTTGCATCAATAGATTTTTTCGTTCGTTTGCTGTCCGTTGGATTTTATTGCTTGATTCAGATATAGCCTGGGCCGCTTTTTTTAAACCAACTTCCTCTTCAATGTTGGCTGAACTTTTCTCGAAATTCAATTGATAGATGCTGTCTATCAGTTCGGACGATTTGTACCTATATCCTAGGGCCTTTTGAATTTCGTCCTCTTTCATGTAGAATGCTGAAATTGAGTCGAGAAGAAGAACACGGGCCGAAAGATTCTTTGTACTGTCCAATTGAACCAGCATATCACTTACTGATGCTTGCGTACTACCATTAAAAGAAAAACACAGGAATATAGTCCCTAGTATGAAAGTGGTTCTCATAGAGACAAAAATAGAAAGGATATTTTTAAACACTACTGTCCGATAAAACTTTTTGAAAAGCGAGAAATCCTCTAAAGGAAGTCCCGCTTTAATGTAATTTGGTTTTGGAAAACAAAAATTACATGAATAAAAGTACCCACTTTTTTGGACAATCGGTTTTCGGACA
>JABSPC010000083.1 GCA_013215515.1 Crocinitomicaceae bacterium | reverse complement strand
TTATAAATGGCATATATAATTAGAATTGATAGAATTCCGGCGGCAATGCATTCCAATACGTGAAAGGCATTGAATTGTACCAAAAAACCCCAGAGAATCAATTCTACTACACGTTTTAATCCTTTTCTTAACCGCCTATTTTCTAGTAAACCTTCTTCTCTTTTCTTTAGAAGCAAGTAAACGAAAATTAATCCTGTTACAGTTAAGAAAATCGGTGCGGTAAAATGACGCATGAATTGCCAGACAAAGTAGACTGTATTACTCGGGTCCCGAACCTCCATGAGAAGAGTTTCATCAATAAAATGCCCTTCCAACATCAACAGAATCGCTATTGATCGCGCCATGTCGATGAATTTCAGTCTCACCTTCGGGATTTTTATTGTTTCCGTTGACATTTGATTTCGAGTAAAATTAAGTTTCTAATTAAACGTGATAATCAATCCTCTTTTAGCTTTGGGAAAACTTTACGCGGAATATAGAGAACCACATCTTTGGCATATGGAGCAATCTTGCGTGGAACGTAGAGTACAACATTTTTAATTTGAACTCTAAAATGTGTAATTAGACCAAAGAATAAAATGAACATCACGGCTCCAAATGCCGCTTCTCCAAAACTTAGCGGCTCTCCTCGTTCGGGGTTCTTATTGTACCATGATTTGATTCCATATCCAAAGAGACTTCCATAGAGCAGAATACAATGTAGAATGTAAATATTCAACGTGTTCTGTCCCATTTGGACAAAGAATCTCCCTTTAAATTTAATGAACTGTTCAGCATACATCAATACTCCAATAAATATAAGGATGTAAACCATTCGCTTATAAAGCCAAAGTCCACCAATAAATTCATATTGAGTATGGGTTTGATGAGCGAGGTAAGTTGTTACAACTCTAATTAATAAAATAATTAAGAGACACCCAATGATAAGCGCCGCCGGAAACCAAACCTTTTTAATATACTTGGAATACTCTCTGAGCAGAGCTCCTATACTTGCTCCAAAAAGGATGAATCCCATATTAGGGAATATCGTAAATACCGCGCCATACCCAGCGTCGTGTTTATAAATCATGTTTTGAATAAACAAAGGGGCACCATGTGGAACAGGAACTCCTCCGAATGATTTGAATACAGGATAGAGGGCAAAAACAGTAATGCCTGCAATGAAGAGAATTAAAGAAAATTTTACTTTTTTGAATATATGATGAATTCCATACAAAGCAATTAACACCAATAGACCAGTCCCGATACATTGAAGAACATGGAATGTATTGATGTTATCACCTATTTCACCGCTCTTGAAGTAATACTTAAGGTTTAATTGTAGAACGTATCCCCAGCCGATTATCATGAGTCCACGTTTCCATCCTTTACTTACTCTTTTTTGCTTCCAAAAAGGTTCTCCTTTATGTCCCAACAGAAGATATCCAAGAACGAGTCCAGTAATTGTAAAGAAAAGGGGAGCAGTATAACTTCTTAAGCCATGCCAAAAATCTAGGAAAAAATACCCAGAAGTTCCATCCGCCTTAATCGATTCATGTACAACAAAGTAATCCTCATACGTTAGTGATATGAAATGCCCTTCGAGCATGAATATAATAGCAAAGCTTCTTGCTACATCAATGAATTTTAATCTTGAATCGGCTAATTTTTCTTCTCCCACAACATTAGTTCTTAATCTCTGTAGAAATATATAACCTTAGTTCTTCATCAGAGTCTTGAAGTTGCAAATATATAGACTTAACTGTAAATCCAAGTAAGTTAGTTGTATCAACTTCCATTTTTACTTTTGTAGACTCACCTGGTTGGAGTGTTTTATTCTCAACCTCACCTTTTGTACAATCGCATGGGATTCGTAAATCAGAAATTGTAACAGGCTCGCTTGACGTATTTGTTACGATATACTCACTTTTAAGGATGTCTCCTTTTGTAGTTTCGCCTAAGTCGAAAACGGGGTCGGTTGTAGTTAATGCAAACTCAACACTGTCTTCTAGATAGGTGACGCTTTGAATCTCTATTTTTCGTTCTTTAGCAGCAGCTCGAGAATAAACTGAATTCTGAACATCATTAGGATTATCACTTGTTTCTTGATCAGCCGTGTACTCTCCAAATGGAACTTCCGAAAAGACAACCTTCCCTCC
Source organism: Crocinitomicaceae bacterium (assembly GCA_013215515.1). GTDB lineage: Bacteria > Bacteroidota > Bacteroidia > Flavobacteriales_D > Crocinitomicaceae > UBA4466. The sequence continues at coordinate 956 of JABSPC010000083.1, read as the reverse complement.
ATTTTCAGCTTTGTCATCTAAGTATTTTGCAAAAACACCTTTGTCGTACTCCCTCATGTAATTTACCAATGAGGCAATTCTACGCTTCGTTAAGTTCACGTTGTATTTTGTTTTTGCCAACGGACTTGCGAATCCTTTTATGGTAATGTTGATTTTTGCACCCTTGTCCAATTCTTTTAGTAGTAGGCCTCTGAATAATTCAAGATCTTTAACACCTTGATCAACAAATTCCATGAAAAAACTCTCAATGTCTTCTTTCGCTTCCTCAGATTTATCACCTTTTAAACCTTTTGCATATTCATTTTTGTACTTATCGAGCATCGCAGTATACTTGTCATACGATGTTATATAATTGACATTGGTTGAAGTAGCCCAAGAATCATGGTTTGGTCTATCGTTATGGAAATACAAGGTTACAGGAAGGCGTTTATTCAAGTCCTCTAATGTTTCTTCAGGTGTAGGCGGGATAATCACAATTGGTGGTTTCAATGAGAAGATATCACTGCAGCACGTAATATTTTTACTATAAAGGACTCCAGCTCGATTGGATGTCACATAACCTGTATCAACATCCTTGAAATAGTAAATATCATTCGCGCTACTATTCACCGGAAGCCCAGCATTAATGGGTTTGCTAAATCTAGAGTCGAATTTCGAATAGAAAACGTCATATCCTCCAAAGCCATTGTGCCAAGACGAGGCGAAATACAAGCTCTGATTTTCATTGTCCCACCACGGAGTAACGTCGTTATCAATAGAATTAATTGATTTAATAGCTCGAACTTTTCCGAATTCGTTTCCGTTTCTAATGACGCTATAGAATATGTCCAATCCACCTTTTGAATCTTCTCGGTCTGACGCGAAAATTAGAACTTCTTTGTCGTCGAAACTAGCGATACAAGGCATCGTTGTGTTCGCACCAGTTTCATTTATTATTTCACCAAGGGAATCAATAT
>JABSPC010000082.1 GCA_013215515.1 Crocinitomicaceae bacterium | reverse complement strand
TACCTCAAGTTTATCTTTAAATTTATGCTTCGTATTCCAAATTTCATTTCCTTCTAAATCAGAACTTATAATTTGGAATTTTGCCCCTTCATCTATGATATACCGAGCATATATCCGGCCAAGTCCTACTTCAATCTTTACACTTTTATCATCCAGGCCAAGACCGTTAGTTGTAATCAATTCGTCTGGATCTACTATTTTAAAGACGTTAATTTTCTCATCGAAATTTACAGATAGAAACTCAGTATATTCTGCTTCCTTTTTAGGAGAACATTCTCGATATAAATAGGCCGTTTGATCCACATTCGTATACATTTCCCAGTAATCAACTTTCGAAGATGGGGTCTCAGGAATTGGAAGAGAAAATGCTTTTGAATCTTCTTCGCCACTTTCATTAATTGTCACCCAATGCAGTGGTTCCTTTTCAGAAGTACTGTGCTTGTAACTTTGTTTGGAGTTTTTGTAAACAATATTAAGCTTATCGTCATCGGCAAAACTAAAATAATGCGTCATTTTTTTTGGCCCTACGGTTGACATCTTTCTTACTTCACCATTATTATCAATAATAAGAATATCGGCGTCATATTCACGTGCAATATAAATCGTTTGACCATCAGGAGACGCAAACACTGTAGAATAACCAAAATCATCTTCAGAAATATCCAATACCCATAACAACTTCAGCGCATTGGTATATCTATATAAAGTTCGCTTAACCAAATCACCTCCTGGTTTGTCAGATTTCCCGATTAAAAGTGCAAATCTGCTTACCCCCATATCAATTTTCCGAGACAGTGTTGCCCCATGATTCTCTTCAAACTTGAGTATTTGTTCTTCGGTTTGGTTAGATGCTGCGCCGATTGATAAAATTGAAATTGCGAGATAAATTAACACTGATTTCATAAGTAGTTATTTTAGGCTATGCTTGGATTAAATTGAATAGTTTCAATTCTAAAAGTAGTTAATATCATTATCTTTGCGGACTTAATACATTATTATGAGCTCTATTGAACTTTCAGATCAAGAACAACAGCGTAGAGAATCGCTAGGCAAGTTGAGAGATTTGGGTATTAACCCTTATCCTGCAGCCTTATACCCCGTAACACATAAGTCGATTGACATCAAGAATAATTTCAAGGATGGCGAAGAAGTGTGTGTAGCTGGTAGATTAATGAGACGAAAAGTTCAAGGGAAGGCTTCTTTTGGTGATTTGCAGGATGGAGAAGGCAAAATTCAGGTTTATTTCAATAGAGATGAGATTTGCCCCGGCGAAGATAAAATGCTTTACAATGATGTCTTCAAAAAATTACTGGATTTAGGTGATTTCATTGGAGTAAAAGGAATTGTCTTTAAAACTCAAACAGGTGAGACAACGGTTGCAGTTAAGGAGTTTACGCTTCTTAGCAAGGCGCTTAAACCACTTCCTCTTCCTAAAACAGATTCGGAAGGAAAGATACACGATGCATTTACAGATCCTGAATTAAGATACCGTCAGCGTTACGTTGATTTAACGGTGAATCCTCAAGTGAAGGAGATTTTTGTAAAGAGAACGAAAATGTTCAATGCGATGCGTCAGTTTTTTAATGATGCTGGATATTTTGAAGTGGAAACACCTATTCTTCAACCGATTCCAGGTGGAGCTTCTGCACGGCCATTTATGACACATCACAATGCATTAGATATTCCATTATATATGCGAATTGCTAATGAATTATATCTAAAACGATTAATCGTTGGCGGATTTGATGGAGTGTATGAATTCTCGAAAAACTTCAGAAATGAAGGAATGGACAGAACGCACAATCCAGAATTTACTGCGATGGAAATTTATGTTTCCTACAAGGATTACAATTGGATGATGGAGTTCACAGAAAATCTCGTTGAACACGTTGCCCTTGCAGTAAACGGAACAACTGACGCTACCTTTGGAGAACACAAAATAAATTTCAAAGCACCGTATGCGCGTATTACCATGCGCCAATCCATTATTGATTTTACAGGATTTGATATTAAAGGTAAAAACGAAAAGGAACTTTTTGATGCCGCAAAAGGAATGGGCATTGACGTGAATGATACGATGGGTGTTGGAAAACTAATCGATGAGATTTTCGGAGAGAAATGTGAAGGACAATACATCCAACCAACTTTCATAACTGATTATCCTAAGGAAATGTCTCCGCTTTGTAAAGAGCACAGAGATGATCCTACTTTAACGGAGCGTTTTGAATTAATGGTTTGTGGAAAAGAGATTGCCAATGCGTATTCTGAGTTGAACGATCCAATTGATCAACGAGAACGATTTGAAGAGCAATTGAAATTGGCCGACCGAGGAGATGACGAAGCAATGTTTATTGACCAAGATTTCCTAAGAGCATTGGAATATGGAATGCCACCTACATCGGGAATGGGAATCGGAATGGATCGTTTGATTATGTACTTAACGAACAATGCATCGATTCAAGAAGTTTTATTTTTCCCACAAATGAAACCCGAGGTGTTTGGAGGTAAGAATGGACCAGCGCTTTCGGATAATGAAAAAATGATTTTTGATATTCTTACCAAAGAACAATCTATGGATTTAAACGCTCTAAAAGAAGCAACTGGACTATCGAACAAGCAATGGGATAAGGGAATCAAAGGGCTATCAAAACACGGGTTAACGAAAGTTACGAAAACCGATGATGCTTTAATTGTAGATTTGGTTTAGCCTTTAAACTATGATATTAGAAAACACAAATGATACGAATGATGTTATGGTTGAGTCGATGAATCTGTCTTTATTCTAGAATCACGTTGGGAAATTCAATCGGCTCGTTCGGAAAGCAAACCTTAGACAAGTCAAAGAAACCAATGATCTTTAATATTATTAGAGTATCACAAAGTAGTTGGTTAGTAGTTTTAGTTTTAGGTTTAGGTAGATAATTTCTATTTGTGAAGCTTGCATTCAAAATTGTCAATGCCCAAAGGGTGTTGACTTTTTTATGCGAAAATATAACATTGGAAAGCCTATTCCCCGCTTTAGGAAATACTCCCATTATATTCATAGGTATTATTTAGATATTCATGATATTAATACGTCATAATATGAAACAAATTAGCAAGGAAATTTCTGAATTACGCGCCTATCCGAATCCTACACTAAACAATTTAACAATTGAAGGTTCTGCGGCTGACTTGGCTGAACTCAATATTCTAAACAAGCATGGGCTAGATGCCAGTACAAGCATCCGTATTACTGATTCAAGCCCAGGTAAATTAATAATTGATGTTTCGGAATTGCCCTCCGGCAATTATTATGTAAAAACTCCTACAACCCTTGTTAAACTATCAAAGCTTTAATTTTCACCCTTGGTTTACGTTGGGAGATTCAATCGGCTCGTTCGGAAAGCAAACCTTAGACAAGTCAAAGAAACCAATGATCTTTAATTCAATATTCTTAGAGTATCACAAAGTAGTTAGTCAATAGTTTAAGCTTTAGGTAGATAATATTTGTGATGCTTTGATTCAAATTGTCAATGCCCAAAAGGGTGTTGACTTTTTTTGTGCCAAAAAAAAACATTGGAAGGCCTATTGATGATGTTAGGAAGGTCGCTCAACCAATGATCGACTGTTTTTTGAATTATCATTACCTACAATATTCATTCCTGCCTTGCGTTGGGAAAGTAACTTGATACGTTGGGAAAGAAACCAATATTCTTAAGGGATTAATCGATATATTGAATTAGCTACCATTTCACATTAAATGGTGGTTATCACCATTGCTGAAATATCGCTCGAAATACTCTATAGAATGGAACGCTTAAGGTTTTTCTTCTTAATAAAGTATGTCGTACTATATGTCATAATAGTGTTGATTGCATTGTTCGACCAAAGAAAAGAAAGCCAATATGCCGAAAACACTTACAACGATTGAAAACATGACACATGAACAGCTTATTGCTGAATTCACCAACCTGAAAGAAAGTCATGCAAAGTATAAGGAGGTCTTCGATTCAATAATTGATGTTTTTACCCGAGTAAATAACGATGGCGACTTCGAAATGATAAGCCCGTCGATATTTGATCTCATAGGATATACTGCCAAAGAACTGTTGGGCAAAAAAGCTACCGACTACTATGTAGACACCAACGAGCAAGAGCGGTTAATTGAACTTGTTAACGAGCTAGGGTTTTGCGAAAACGTTCAATCGCGAGTTTATACAAAACAAAGGCATATTAAAGTGATCTCTGTCAATGCGAAACCCTACTATGATAAACTTGGAAACAGACTAGGTATTGAATCGATGATAAGAGACATCACGGAGAAGAAAAATGTAGAAGAAAAACTCGAGGAAAATGCTATTCTACTTAATGAATCCCAGCGTTTAGCAAATTTGGGTCATTGGTATTGGGATATTAACAAAAACTTGGTGAAGTGGTCTCCAGAATTATATAGAATTTATGGACTGGAAGAAGATGATTTTAAAGCTTCCTTCGAAGGATACTTAGAGCTAGTGCACCCTGAAGATAAGGAGTCTGTAATGTCAACCATCCAAGATGCTCTTAAAAACACCGAGAATCAAATGCATTTTGAAGAGCGCATTATTAGACCAAATAACGAAGTGCGTTACCTAGAATCATGGGGCAGAGTGATCCGAAAAAAAAATGGCACCCCAATAAAAATGTTTGGTGCGTGTTTAGATATTACCGAGAAAAAACTAACCGAGCAAAAGCTTCTCGAATCCAAGAAACAATTTCAAGATCTATTTGAATTTGCCCCTGACGCGCGTTTCATTTATAAAGATGATACGATTGTAAATGTTAACAATGCATTCTTGAACCTTTATGGGTATGCAACAAAAGATGAAATTATAGGTGAATTAATTACCTCAGTCTTAATTGATCCTAAAAAAAAACTACTGTTAAACGATTCAATTGAGGCCAATGATATCATTCCGCTAGGATTGACACAAGCAAATCACATAAAAAAAGATGGGAGCGGATTCGTAACGGAAATTCAATCATCGACAATTCAATACGAAGGCTCATCGCATTATCAAGTTATTTCGCACGATATTACCGAACGCTATGAAATGGAAAAAGAAATTCAAGCTACCACTTTATTGCTAATGGAATCGGAAAAAATTGCACACCTTGGCCACATGAGTTGGAGTTTAGGAGGAGAATTAAAATGGTCTGATGAAGTTTACCGCATATGTGGAGTTAATTTTGAGATCAACCCAAGTATTAAAAATACGTTAAGTCTCATTCATCCTGATGATCTGAATTATGTTATAGAAAATCTCAACCTAGCCATCAAGCAGGTAAAAAATTACAAAATTGATCATCGTATCTTACGAGCAGATACTGGTGAATTGAAATGGGTTCAAACTAAAATGCAATTAGAATTTGACTCCAATGGAAATCTCACGAATTTATTAGGAACTCTAATAGATATTACTGACAAGAAGAAGGATCAAACGGCACTTCTTCAAAGTGAAGAAGAATTTCGGTCTATTTATGAAAATACGTATACAGGAATTCCCATAGTAGACTTGAACGGTAAATTCATAATGGCGAATCAACGATTTGTTGAACTAATCGGTTATTCAGAGCATGAATTACTTACTATGACGATTTCAGATGTTACACATCCAGATGATCTTGCTGAAACGCAAGAGAAGTTGAAAGCGCTTATTTCCGGTGATATTGCGCACTTTGAAATTGAGAAAAGGTATATAAAAAAATCTGGAGCAGAAATCGTTTGTAACACAGCTGTAACCGCACC
>JABSPC010000081.1 GCA_013215515.1 Crocinitomicaceae bacterium | reverse complement strand
TATTCCCGTAAATAGTGCTGGTGAATTAATTTCTAATGCCATTTTAGTACCAGGAGCTCCCCACAAATACATTTGCATTCTCGGATTTGAACCATCAGGAGGAGTTGAAAAGTTGGCGTTGTTAGTTCCACTACCGTCTTGTGCGTCAGCACGAACTCCATCAGAGTCCTGACCTCCAGCACCGTAATTGTTCTCTTGGAAGTTTCCACTTGCTTCGTCAAATCCATAACGGTATAGCACATCGTGAATCATATTGTTCCAGTAAAACAAGTTTGTAATTGCTGGGTCCCAATATCCTTGTCCAACTTGATTAGGATCAAAAGGGAAATCAAAGTTCAAAGTTGGTCCACCATCAGGAGCATATCCAGGGTTGTTGTCGTTATTTGAATCTTCTGTCGCGTGAACGTTGTTACCTCTTGTGATAGTGTATTCTTCACCGGCAACGCCATCTGTATCGTGCCATCCATAAGGAGACGCTACAGGATCTGAAGGACCCGTAACAAGAACTCTAGATCCGTGGTTCGGGCTTTCAAGTGGAAGGGCAAATACATTGTATACATCATTAGCAGGAGGTGGAGCAGGGGCATAAACCAATTGCTCGACTTTCGTTGAGTGAGAATGATTGCTATGATTGTATGATCCACTTTCACAGCTCACCGTCCAATCCGTTTTATCGATTAACGCTCCTGTTACAGCATCGATTCTAACACTCCAATAATGATCTCCATCTGGAATTTCCAAGCTCATGTCCCACGCCAAACGCAAGTCACCATTATCGTTTTCAGCATAAACCAATTTAACAGGAATAGCTACGCGACTCAAGCTTGACTCCATATAAGTAGAAGATTCATTCTCAACTACAGTAATAGCAAGAGCGCTTGGATCACCAATTTCGAGTTGTTTGGAAGCAAATTGGATTGCTTGTGTTTCTGACAATACAGGATCAATAGTGTTGATTCTACTTTCGATGTTTCTTTCAAATCGATCTCCAGTCAAAAGAATTTTTTCGTCCTTAATTGTGTAATTGTTTACAGCGTTGTGAATTGGTATACCCAAATATTGTTGGTTCGTATAAACGAAAGTGATTCCGAATTCTTTCGAATCGTGCTGAGATGTTATTACCCAGTCTTTGACATCGTTTTCGGAGAGTCCTAATTCACTGATTCTTTCAGAAAGGTAGGATTTGATGTCCTTTTGAAGGTTTTGAGAATGTCCATTAAATGCCAAAATAATTATAGCACTAAGTAGGACTGCTTTGAGTTGGATAGTTTTCATATTAGTTTCAATAGATCATTTGACATAAAACATGTTGTTTTAAAACATCAAATAATGCGTGTACAGTTCTAATCCTAAAATTACGATTAATAAAGCGGTATTGAATTGTAATGGTTGAAAAATCACAAAGTGATACATAATCCATTTACGACATTTAAATGAATTCAACCAAATATTGTATTCCCTTCTTTTCGCATCCATAAGACCGGGGGGACTTGATGTGTATTAGAAAAAACACACTCTATTTTACAAAGCTTAATGGTTTGTGTAAATAACATCTTTCGATTATTTGCGTTGCCTTAGTTGTTGAACACTAGTCCTAAAATGAAAAAAAACAAAGAATAGACTTTCTCAAGCGGGCTTTGGTATGTATTGTCCTCCGCAAATGATAAGTGGGGTGGTTTATAATGATGATTTGACAATTGAAATGGTGGATGGGGAGTAAATAGGGAATTAGTTATTAATTCAATAGTGAAGCGCAGTTTTTAGTTCAATTCAAAAGGATTTAATTCGTCTAGAACGATCCAACATTGATTGTACGAAAACGTTCTACAACCTCTTTAAGATTAATTATTTTTTGCTTTCGAATGCGTTTCGCTCCATTAACAGAGTTAGTCCCTCTTGAGACAAGAATTGTTGTGTCTGAACCACAAAGAAGCAAATGGATTCATCATTCACCTCCATACTATTTAAGCTAGTTTCGGCGATACCTGACGCTTACGCCGTAGCTACAGCGAAGCAGCACTTTGGGTATCTCTCAGTAGGCCTCTCACCACAAGAGAAAGCACTGCTTTTGATGCTTCAGAATCGAAGTTAAGCCTTTATTGTGCATAATGGTTCAGGCTATGCGCACTCCAATTTACTCCACTCCAAATATAGATCATAAAGGTGTTTCTAACCATGATTAATTGATCGTTAAACAGGAATTAAGGATTGTATGTTGCATTGGGAATAATAATAATAACGTTCGGAAATCCTTTATCTATTCAATAAGAACAAAATCAGATATTATTAGCTCACTGAGAGCTATGTACGCATGCAATAGATAAAAAATTGAAATGTTTGAAATAGCTTTTGCAGATTTCTAAAATTAAAGATTATGAAAACTGAAATAAAAATTTTCATTGTAGGAGGTCATGGAGTATTGGGGGAATTTATGATGAATTCATTGAAGGAAAGATTTATGGACGTTAGTTATTTCCGAAATGAAGCAGAGTTCTTAGAACTTCTTGATCAAAAACCTAACATTGTAATTATTGATGATAGTCGAAGCTATAGCAGGCCAATTGATATTTTAAAAAGTGTTAGGAAACACAAGAGTGTGCATGTAATTTACGTTTCTAAAAACACACATTTCATTAACATTTTGAAAGTAATTAAATATGGTGCAATTGATTTTGTAAGGAAAGATTCGTGCACGAACTACGCGGTTAATAAATCTATTGATCGAATCTTTAAGCTAACTGATAATTTCAAAGAGAAGGTTTCGAGCAAAGAATTCTTTGAATCGAGCGGTATTCAAAAGAGATACCCACTATGTTTTAGATTATCTAGGTTTATGATGTTTTGATATAGAGTTGATTAACATTATAGATTTACTGGATACATACATCTTCTATTCTGAGCAGCGTTTTTGCAATTAGCTCATTACTAGATATTTAAATAGTTGAATTCATTGATCTGAATATCTAATTTAGCGATTTTCTTTTGAATTTCTTTCACTATTCTTGGGAGTGTTCTCTTTTCATCAAGGAACTCATATGGATTTATAGGCTTGTATTCTTGTCTATTAACGATCATGTTCCAAATGATAATTGCGAGTTTTCTTGCTGTTGCAGTAATGGCAGCAGATCTTCCCTTTCGAATCGATATTCTAATAAAGAAATTGTGAAGATTGGCATTTTTAAGATTCCCAATCACATTGGCAGCCTGTCTTAATGCAATTTTAAGTCGGTTACTTCCCTTGGGAGTCTTGTTACTCAAAACTCTTCCTCCAGAAATTTTATTATTGGGAGCAAGTCTTAACCAGGAAGCAAATTGTTTTGCAGTTTGGAATTTCTTAAATCCTTGAGGGCCTATTTCACTCATAATGGAAAGTACCGTTGAATGACTTACACCTTCGATTTGCATTAAGTCAACACCTCCGAAATATTTGTAGGCTACTTGATTTAATTCAATATTCCTCGGTGTGTTTTTAGTTTTTTCAATTCAGGATTAAGCTTAAAGAAAGCAGTCATGAATCGACTAATCATTTTGTCACATTGTTCGATTTTTTTCTGAATTTCATTGTAAGTTTGAAATTCTTGTTCAGATTTACGACAATTGCCATGTCTAAGAGCCGCCAATTTATGAGGATCATTTTCACCTTTACAAATTAGGGCGATAATACTTAGTCCAGTCAAACCACAAATGTCATTTACAACTACATCCAATCTAAAGTTCATAAGCCTTAAATACTTGGACATTTTCTTGGAAGTCGAAGCGGTGGTATCGAATAAATTGGTTCGATGTCTACAGTAAGTTCGTAATTGTTCAGTTGTATGATCAGGTAGAAAACTACCACTTAACAAGTCGATTGAATGTAGTTTTTGTATCCATTGACAATCGAGTACATCTGTTTTTTTCCTTTGATGTTCTTGGTGAACTTTCCATTGGCTAACAATACTTCGAAACCTGCATTTTGCAGAGCGGTAAATAAATTTTGCCAGTAGTTCCCTGTTGACTCCATCGCTACAGTAGTGATCTCACTTTCATTTAACCAGTCGATTAATGCTAAATGATCTTCGGCATACCATCTTACTCCTGTACTTTGATCTGTTGTCGCACTAATTAACCCATGGCAGCCAGAAGCATCTAAATAAAAGATAATTCCGCCTTGATAAGTATCGCCAATAGATAAACCGCATATATCTGAAGCACTAATTACATTATTGGTAATATCAATTCCTGTTCCTGCGGTATAAACTCCTACACTATCGGTAAATGTGCCACCACCATTGCTTAGTGTTACTGTAGTTCCTGTGCGGTAATGGAAAAGAGTTTGAGGACATGAAAATGTCGCATAATTCTTGAAAATCGATTGCTATTTTGCTCATCCATATCACTCATGGGAAAGAGGTTCAAATGAAAACCTCAATGGACTGGTGAGGCAATATTTTAAGAAAGGAACTGACTTCGAAAATATAACCGAGCAAAGAATTGCCGACTAGAAAACAAGTTAAACAATAGACCCAGAAAGGGACATAAATATGAAACCCCTATATTCGTA
>JABSPC010000080.1 GCA_013215515.1 Crocinitomicaceae bacterium | reverse complement strand
TTCTGGCGTGCCAAATTTAGCTCTAAATTCGTTTCTCGATAAACTCTTTAATATTTTCATTACCCCTTTGTTTTAAACAAAGAAACATCATCACCTCGTAAACAATTTACGTCTTGAGATTTAAAGGGGTAACCCTATAATTATAAATTGATAATTATTAATTCCCTAATTCTCAAGTATTGATTGAATATTGGGTTTAAAATATTGATCTGACTTCATTACTTTTCCATCTTCTCGATAGATTGGATTGCCGTCTTTGTCCAATTTACTCATGTTAGAACGTTGAATTTCTTCGAACACTTCAGTAATTTTATCCTGCATTCCATGTTTCAAAATCGTTCCACAAAGAATATAAAGCATATCACCCAAAGCATCAGCCACTTCAATCAGATCTCCATTTTCAGCTGCTTCCAAGTATTCCTCGTTCTCTTCTGCCATTAACTTGAAACGCAACGTGATATCAGCTTCGCTAAGGTCCACTGTTGGGTTATAGTTATTACTTATTTTAAAAGCTTTATGAAAAGTCTCTACTGCTGCAATTGTGTCTTTAAGTTCCATATATCAATGTTTGGTACAAAGATTGCAAATTGAGATTTAGGTTACAAGAATATAAATTGAAATAAAAAGAGAGTTATCAACGTTATACAAAGAAGTCATTATGCTGTGCATGCATAGCTAAGTGATAGTAACACGAGGAACAATAGTAGTATAAACCAAAATCAGAAACCATGAAAAATGTAGTAATTACAGTAATCTTGTCGATGGTAGTGACTCCATCTTTCGCCCAGAAAAATGAAAAATTCGCAACATTCGGATTTAACGGCGGTATTAACCGATCAAACTTATCCTTTTCTTCACAAGAGGTAAATGGTGATAACATCACAAACGATCTTGGATATCGATTTGGGTTAATTTCAAATTTTCAAATCACGAAACGAATTTCATTAGCACCTAAGGCAGAATTGTCCTTTGGATCAAGCGCATTTTCTTCAACAACTGAAAATCTTGTAAGTCCAAATAACTTAGAAATTCTAGGTCATCTTAAATACAAATTGAGAAAAGGGAGTTTGAGTCCTTATATTATTGTTGGTCCAAATTTTCGTATTCCAATTCTAGGAGCGAACAGAGACGATCTAATTCCAACGAAGAAAAATGTAGCCTTGGATATCGGATTTGGTCTTGACCTCCCAATCTTTAAATACAGAATTTCACCTGAAATTCGTTATTCTTTTGGACTAATGGATATCAACAGTGACGCGAGTGTAACCGATATGAAATACCATAACATTGCACTTGTGCTAAATCTATCAGGAAGAAAATAACGAAAGCAATGCTGCTTCGATCGTCATCGTAGCAGCATCTTTTTTATTGCTCAGCAGCTACCAAGTGAGAAGTAGCAACTCTATACCCAATAAATTGGGTGAGCTTCATTAATTTCTTAATACTTCAATAAGGGCAACTTGAGTATAGATATTTATCCGATCGGATGCTTTATTCGCTATGAGGGTCCAGTAACAGTAGTAATTTAGAAGTTTGAGTTTTCAAATGTTTCAATGTATTAACGACTACCATTCAGATAGTTACAAATTATATCATAAAACCACCCCTAGATTTACTTAGATTCGATACTTTTGATCCCTCATGAATTCAGGCATTAAGCATATTCTAAAAAAGTACCTTAAATTTTACAAGGTCAGACATCGATTGAAACTCAACATTAGAGTTCGTCAGCATACTTTGATGGAATATTATCAAGCTAAAATGGTGGCCGACGATTTACCACACATTCAGGATACGGGACTAAGAATCTTTTCTCAGTTTGAAGAAGACGGATTGCTTCTTTATGTTTTCTCCTTAATTGGAATGACAAATAGAACGTTTATCGAATTCGGATCGGATGATGGAATTAACAGCAACTCTGCGAATTTATATTACCATCATGAATTTCACGGATTGTTTATGGATGGGAATCCACAAGCAATTGATAGAGGTGGGTATTTCTTTGACAAGTACCGAAATGCCAAAAAGAAACCACCTGTTTTCAAGCTAGCAATGATTACAGCTGAGAACATTAACGAGTTAATCCAGTCGGCTGAATTTGAAGGTGAGATCGGACTTTTATCTATAGACATTGATGGAAATGATTACTGGGTATGGAAGGCAATGGAGGTTGTTTCTCCGCAAGTAGTAATCATTGAAACACACAATGAATTTGGAATGAATGATATCGTTGTTCCTTATGACCCTGAGTATTTCTATCCTGGAAAACATCCTGATTATCACGGAGCGTCTCCGGTTGCAATGACCAAATTGGCAAAGAAAAAGGGATACCGTTTAGTTGGTGCGAATGATCTCGGATTCAACTTTATCTATGTTCGCGAAGATCTTGTTTCAGATGTTATTCCTGAAGTATCTGTTGAGTCTCTATTAACGCATCCTTCCAATGAACAAGCCCAAGCACGATTCGAAGCGATTAAGGATTGGGACTACGTTACCGAGGACTAATTATCTTCTCTTTCCTTCATTGGATTTCATTTGAATAATTCGTAATTTTCATTTGAAATCATGAAAAACTGCATCGTAATTCTCTCATTCCTATCCGTTTGTCAATTTGCATTCGGCACTTTAACCGTTGATGGAATTTATCAGGGGAAAAACCTATACATTCAAAACCCCATGACGGAAGAAGGTGGCTATTGTATCGATAGCGTTTACATCAATGAAATCAAATACGATCAAGATCTGGTTGCTGGCGCTTTTGAAATCGATTTTAAATCTTTGAATTTTAAGGTCAGTGATTCAATACACATGGTAATTTATCATCAAGATGGATGTAAACCAAAGATTCTTAACACCAATCTTTGCATGCCTATTACGGTCTCTCCAGTTGCCAAATTTGAAGCGAAGAATGATACACTTTGGCTTGAGACGAAAAACTTCAATTATTCCGCGCTCTTTTTAGAAGTATACCGTTATAACAAATGGGTTGTTCTTGATACTATCATTAAAAGTCAGAATCTCAATCGTTCTTATCCGTTTATATCTATTTCACATAGCGGTAATAATCAATTTAGAATAAAATATACTGGCGCAATGGGAGTTCCCTTGGTTTCACGCGATATCTATTATGAATCTTCCCTTCCCAAAGTCAATTTCGAAGTTGATGGGCACGCTCAATTTGTCACATTTTCATCGCCAACGAACTATGAAGTGTATACGGTAATGGGGAATCTTGTCACTTCTGGATACGGATCTTCAATTGACTTGAGCGTTTTCAGTAAAGAAGAATGCGATAACAATGATCAATTGTTCTATTTGAATCTGGACAATCGAAATGAAAAGTTAAAAGTGCATCATCACCATTAATCAAATTTGATCCGCGATTTAAAGGATTCAAATACTTTTAAATTCTTGTCAAAGGTCTCTGGCGTTGAAACAAAAGTGATCATATATCCCATTCCATCTTTGGTAACATAGTAACTCTTTCCCCAGTACATTTTATCGTCTTGTTCAAACTTAATAGTGACTGAAAGCTCATCACGGTTTTCCTTTACCTCTTCAACAGTCCCTTGCATTTTACCAATATTCCAATTCATTAACTCTTCAGCCGTTCCATCACCTTTTATCGAAGAAATGCCGATCGTGTTTCGTATTTCTCGGCCACTAACATTACTAACTACTGCTGGAATACTCCAGTCTATATGGCCTCCATCTACTGAAGTGGTCATATCTCTAAATACTCCCCAGTTTTCTGGAATATCAACTTTATAGCTATATAAATCACTAACATATTCTGAAGATTATATAGGCTCTTCCTTCTTTTCAGTTAAAACAATGGATTCGGTCGATTCAGTTGATTTGTCTAAATCCTTTGATTCCGTTTTTTTAGAATCACGTATTCCTTCTGAAGTTTCGTTGCCACAACCTGTCATAATAATGGCAACAACTATAAAAACAATATAGGGTTACCCCTTTAAATCTCAAGACGTAAATTGTTTACGAGGTGATGATGTTTCTTTGTTTAAAACAAAGGGGAAATGAAAATATTAAAGAGTTTATCGAGAAACGAATTTAGAGCTAAATTTGGCACGCCAGAACAG
>JABSPC010000008.1 GCA_013215515.1 Crocinitomicaceae bacterium | reverse complement strand
TGATTCTCAACTTCAATTAAATTTCAATTCAGCATAGACTAGGGGCTTACTTTTTAAGATCGAGAGAGTAGTCCAATAAAATCAAGGCTTCTAGGACGCAAATTGCTCAATTTCTATTTTTATCGGACAGTAGTGATTCTTAAATTATTTTATCAAAAATTTGAATCCGAATTCATTCAAATTACGGAAGATTTATCAGCAGAGTTCCCAGTAAAAAATATCCAACAAAAAAGTATTGACGATTGGGAATATAATGTTGAAAACGCAGAGTCAAAGGACCATTATTACGCTATTAGATTGTATGACTTTTACTTAGTTCCTCAACAAAAAGGAGGGAAAGCAGAATTTAA
The DNA here is from genome assembly GCA_013215515.1 of Crocinitomicaceae bacterium. Classification (GTDB taxonomy): domain Bacteria; phylum Bacteroidota; class Bacteroidia; order Flavobacteriales_D; family Crocinitomicaceae; genus UBA4466. The sequence goes on along the minus strand of JABSPC010000008.1, from coordinate 9,361 downwards.
TGTTTCTGCTGGGTTCAAAGGACCTAAAAGCAGTATTAATGTGAACATCCCTGAAGGATTTTTACCATTCTGGATTCAATACCAACTCAACAGTCATGATGCCAACGTGCGAAATGCTAAAGGGTTAGTTAACAGAATAGTAATTAACAAAAGTGGAGAGGTCTATATGTATGACGAAGGATTTTCGAAAAGATTAGCTACTGGATTGGATGAGATTACAAAAGCGACAGATGCTATTTTAAAGGACGAAGAACTTTGGAGAATGCTGTATGAAACTTAGACGTATCTGAATAATTGAGTCTGCTACAGAGAAAATATAACTATTCCTTGTCTCTCAATAAATCATGACATCTAGCAATATTATTAAAATCAAAAACAAAGTTAGATAATTGAGTAGCCCCCGCTACAAAGAAGGCCCATTGTCAATGACAGTGGGCTTTTTCATTCATTTCACTCAAACTACGGAAACAGGACCAATTCTTCTGAAATCTACAGCCATTCAGCAAATATGAGTTCGATACTTTGGCTATCTTTAACTAATTACAAAATCAATTCTATGAAAAAACTACTCCTACTTTTGACTTTAATTAATTCTCTTGGATTATTTTCTCAAAGTCAAACGGATACGTTGCAATATTCTCATGGGGAAAATGTTGACACATACTGGTATTCAGTTTTCAAGAAAGGTGACTCTGAATTAATGTTTTATAACCCAAACATGCAACCCTATGGCGATAGAATGGGGCATGTACTTGATGAATTAACAGAGCTCTCATTTATAATTACTTATAAACCTTGGGCTGAAAATGACTCATACCAAATCATGGAATCAATTAATGCTAACCCGAAAGGAGTGCTCCCGAAAGTCATTAAGTTTCATCAACCTGGTATGGATGAAGTCAACATAGTATTCGAAGATATAAACGGAAATCGATTTGATTTGCCATTAAAAACAAAATATTTAAAATTTAATGGTGAGGATTTGATTGAATCAGGAGCGATGGGAAGGGTTATTAACTCTGGGGTCTATAATCAAATGATAAAAAATGACTTGTTCTTTATTGGGATTGTGGGTGACGAGGTGAGTATTTCAAACTGGATACATTAAGGACTCTTTTCCTAAAGAATCTGAATAGAACTTAATCACTTCATTGAAATCGTAAATTAAGTTAGATATTTGAGTAGTTCCCGCTACTAAGAAAGCCCATTGTCAATGACGGTGGGCTTTTTCATTAATTCTATTTAAATCTCGGGGACAGGACTAATTCTTCTGAAAGGTACTGCCAGCCCATAAAAAGGAGTTCGATATTTTGGCTACCTTTACTGAATCAAAAACCAAATTCTATGAATAAACTACTACTATTAGGAGCGGTTGCTCTTGCAATTAATTCCTTTGGACAAATTCCATCTTACGTTCCAACCAATGGACTTTCGGGCTGGTGGGAATTCAGTGGAAATGCAGATGATGCAGGCGTTAATGGAAATAATGGAACTGTGAATGGTGCAGTCCTTACAAATGATAGATTTGGAAATCCAAACTCTGCCTATTCTTTCGATGGAGTAGATGATTATATAGAAATACCTCACGATGCTAGTATTGAATTTGGAACAAACGGTGTTATGTCAGTCTCTCTTTGGCTAAATTTCCAATCGTTACCCCCAGCAGCAAAAGAGTACCAAATATTGATGAAAGTTGATGATATAGGAGGGTCTATGACTTCAGGATTTCAAGCACCTGTTTTCGATAATGGAAGGTATATGTTAAGAGCTAAAGATGGACCAGGTAATCCCTGGGTTTTGAGCGAAACAGCTGCACTTAATACATCAACAGATTATCATTTAGTAGCCATGATAGATGGTGAAACATCTTATATGTATGTGAATGGTGTACTGGTTGACCAAAACACAAATCCTGGTTCGGCAATTGGTACAAGTAGTGCTAGCCTAATTTTTGGATTCAACAATTGGTTTTCAAACGGTACCTCTATTGCATATAATGGCGTAATGGATGATGTTGGATTTTGGGATAGACTACTAACGGAATGTGAAATAATGGAGTTATATAATGCTCAAACAACAATTAACAATAATGTTACACAAGCAGGAGCATTGTTGACAGCCGACCAAGCAGGTGCAACCTATCAATGGCTGGATTGCGATAACAGCTATGCTGTGATTCCAGGAGAGATAATTCAAACGTACACTCCAGCAGTTACTGGAAATTATGCTGTTGAAGTTTCTATGAACGGATGTGTTGACACATCAGCATGCTACCTTGTTGATTATTCTGGAGTTGAAGAACTCCATATAGGAACGAAAGAATTGGTGAAAATCACTGACCTAATGGGTCGTGAAACACCTTTTGGAAAGAATAGGGTTCTTATCTATGTGTACTCAGATGGAACTACAGAAAGAATATTTGAATTTGAATAGAAACTAAGCACTTCGTTGAAATCAAAAACGAAGTTAGATAATTCAGTAGCCCCCGCTACAAAGAGAAGAAAAGTCCTGTATCATTACGATACAGGACTTTTTGTTTGGTTTTAACATCGAGATTCTATTGACAAATAAGGGATCAAGCGCAAAAACGGGATACACTTTTGAACACGGTAAACGTTACCGGATCAAAATTGCTGTTCAAAATTATCACCCAGCCGGAGGATGTTGTACACCATGGCATTCAACTGGTAATATGTTTGTCGACATTGACGATATGGCAACAAGAATGCATTACACATTTTGAGGCTGCTTCGACTTATGGTAACAGTATAATTTCATCGGTAGTCTTCTCACTTGGAGGTACAACGTATACGAGTACTGTTCCAACCCATACTTTCAATATGCCAACTACCGGAGCATTTGTGGAACGGTTTATGCAACTTTTAACTTCACAGATGGATCATACTATACTATTTCAAAATCATATCAAAAATGTGTAGTTGTAGTTATCGATGATGAAAATCAAGGACCAAATCGAATGGCTGGACCGTTAACAAAGAATTCAATTAAGATATTCCCAAATCCATCAAATGGAAATGTTACTATCACTAATGATTTTGAAGAAAGCATTCACGTCGATCTTTATTCTAGATCAGGAGAAATGTAATAAGCACAGATATCGATGCTCATGCATCTTCTAGAGTGGATTTAACGGAATTCTCTGCAGGATTCTATATCGCAAAGTTCGTTACGGAAAGTGGTACTGTTGAAGAACGCAAAATAATTATAGAATAATACGAACTTATTCCTTTTACAAATTGCTATCCCCTCTAGGAATTCTGGAAGGGATTTTTGGATACAAAAAAATTCCTCTTGACAAAATTAAGAGGGCTTTTAATAAAAGAATATTTCTACTAATCGTTCAAGGCTTCCGCACCACCAACGATTTCAAGAATCTCATTTGTAATTGAAGCTTGACGCGCTTTGTTATATTGAAGTGTTAATTCACGCTTCATATCACCAGCGTTGTCAGTTGCTTTGTGCATTGCAGTCATTCTCGCTCCGTGTTCAGATGCACTAGAATCTAATAGCGCTTTGAACAATTGAACTTTCAATGATTTTGGCAATAAATCTTCAACGATTCCAGATTTAGAAGGTTCAAACAAGTAATCACCTGCAGAAGAACCGTCTTCTTCAACTGTTGCAATAATAGGCAAGAATTGCTCGTCCATTATCTCTTGAACCGCTGCGTTTTTAAACTTGTTATAAACGATAACAACCTTATCCACGTTTCCAGCTTGGAACTCATCCATTAAATACTGAGCCAATACTGAGCTACGTTCGAAAGTCAAATCGTTGAACATTTCTTCCGCTTCTCCAATCCCATCTGGACGGGAATAATTATCTGAACTTTTAAAAGAATCATTTACCTTCTTTCCAACAGCAATTAACTTCGTGTTATAATCAGCATAATCACCAGCGATAAGGGCTTCTGCCTTCTTGATGACGTTGTTATTGAAACCACCACACAAACCCCTATTCGAAGTTACTGCAACAAGGATTACATTTTTAATCTCTCTTTGATCTGCAAATGCATTTTCAGAAAGATCCAATGTAGCACTAAGATTCCCCAAGATTTCTTGCAATTTCTCAGAATAAGGTCGCATTTGCGTAATAGCATCTTGCGCACGCTTTAATTTTGAAGCAGAAACCATTTTCATCGCAGAAGTAATCTGCATCGTAGATGAAATAGAGGTAATTCTGTTTTTTATTTCTTTAAGATTTGCCATCTTTTATAATTATGAATTATGAATTAGGAGGTTTGAATTCCTAATCCACAATTTCTAATTTTCTAGTATTTTGCTGAAAGCTCTTTACAAACAGTTTCTAACACATCAGTTTCAGCTGAAGTGTATTTTCCGCCTTTAAGTGCATCCAATGTATCTCTGTGCTTAGCATCTAAGTAATCCAAGTATTCGTTCTCGAATTCTTTTACTTTATTAATTGGAACGTTTTGGATTAAACCTTTAGAACCAACATAGATAATAGCAACTTGCTTCTCTACCGGGTATGGATCACCTTCCATTTGCTTTAAGATCTCAACATTTCTTGAACCTTTATCAAGTACAGATTTTGTTGATGCATCCAAATCGGATCCAAACTTAGCAAAAGCCTCTAGTTCACGGAACTGTGCTTGATCAAGCTTCAATGTTCCAGCAACCTTTTTCATTGACTTAATTTGTGCATTCCCTCCAACACGAGATACAGAGATACCTACGTTAATCGCTGGACGAATACCTGCGTTAAACAAGTCACCTTCTAAGAAGATTTGTCCGTCAGTAATCGAAATTACGTTTGTTGGAATATATGCAGAAACATCACCTGCTTGCGTTTCAATAATTGGAAGTGCCGTTAACGAACCACCACCTTTAACCAAGTGTTTAATTGATTCTGGACAATCATTCATTTGTTTTGCGATCTCATCATCATCGATAATTTTTGCAGAACGCTCTAATAATCTTGAATGAAGGTAAAATACATCTCCCGGGTAAGCCTCACGACCTGGAGGACGACGAAGAAGAAGTGATACCTCACGGTATGCTACCGCTTGTTTAGATAAATCATCAAAAACGATTAATGCTGGACGACCCGTATCTCTAAAGAACTCACCAATTGCAGCACCAGTCATTGGAGCGTAGAATTGGATTGGAGCAGGATCTGAAGCGTTTGCCGCAACAACAACTGTATAAGCCATTGCTCCTGCATCTTCTAATTTCTTAACGATTCCAGCAACAGTTGATCCTTTTTGACCAATTGCAACGTAGATACAGTAAACTGTTTCTCCTCTATCGTAGAATTCTTTTTGGTTAATTATTGTATCAATACAAACTGTTGTTTTACCCGTTTGACGATCACCAATAACAAGCTCACGTTGTCCACGTCCAACAGGAATCATTGCATCAATTGCCTTAATTCCAGTTTGAAGAGGTTCGTTTACCGGCTGACGGAAAAGTACACCAGGAGCTTTACGCTCGATTGGCATTTCGTACAATTCACCTTCAATTGGTCCTTTACCATCAATTGGATTTCCAAGAGTATCAACAACACGACCAACCATTCCTTCTCCAACCTGAACTGAAGCAATACGACCAAGACGCTTAACGGTGTCTCCTTCTTTTACTGCAGTAGATTTCCCTAGAAGTACAGCTCCTACGTTGTCTTCCTCTAAGTTCAAAGCGATTGCTTGAAGTCCACCATCGAACTCAATCAATTCACCGTACTGAACTCCTTTCAATCCGTAAATACGAGCAATACCATCACCAATAGTAAGTACAGTACCTACTTCTTGTAATTCTGCTTCCGAACGGAATCCAGAAAGTTGCTCTCTTAATATTGCAGAAACTTCTGCTGGTTTTACATCTGCCATCTTATGTAGATATTAAATCGGCTCACTTCGACTAGCTCAGTGCGCCCTAATAAACTAACGCATTAAACGTTGTTTCAAATTATTAAATTGGTTCAAAACAGAAGCGTCAATTTGAGTATCTCCCATTTTCACCACGAACCCTCCCATGAGTGATTCGTCTATTATCTCTTCTACCTCAAGTTGTCCTTCAATTGAATCTTCAACTTTCGCTAGTATTGTATTTTTTGTATTCTCATCAAGTGGAACAGCAGATACCAATGTAATTGGAACGATTCCTCTTTGCGCTTTAACTTGCTCATCGAATGAAGCTGCTATTTCAGGAAGAATATCCTCTCTTCTGTTCTTAGTAATCAGCCTAATGAAAGCCATTGATGCTTCTTCAAATTGATCAAATATCATTTCAAATATTTTGATCTTTTTATCAGATGTTACAATTGGGCTGGCAATCAATAATCCAAAGTCGCGAGCGTCGTTATTCACACTTAATAAGAACTGCATGTCACCTAAAATCGTATCGACCTGATTTTGATCGTTTGCAATTTCTAGTAAGGCCGTTGCATATCTTGATGCTGCTTTAGTGCTCTTCATCTTCGTCTTAGTTCAAGTTAATGTCTTCAGCTAACTTGTCAGCCAATGCTTTTTGTTTTGTCTCAGAAGAAAGTTCTCCTTTAACAATTGTCTCAGCAATTTCGATTGAGAATGCAGCAACTTGAAGTTTAAGTTCAGTAATTGCAGCTGCTTTTTCCGCGTTGATAGATTCACGAGCAGTAGCCAACATTTTGTTCCCTTCCTCTTTCGCAATCCCTTTCGCATCAGCAACCATCTTAGACGCAGTTTCCTTAGCATCTTTGATCATCAAATCTCTTTCTGCGCGAGCTTCTTTCAATAAGCTCTCATTTTCAGCTTGCAACGTCAACATTTCTGCTTTCGTTTTTTCAGCCAATTCCAATGATTCTGAAATTGTTTTCTCACGTTCGTTTACTGCTCCAAGGATTGGTTTCCAAGCAAATTTAGCGAGTAAAAACATTAATATCAAGAAGACTAAACTTCCCCAAAATATCTGACCGACCGCAGGTGTTATAATATCCATTTCTTTTTTTTTAATTCATCCGATAACTATCGAATTTCAAATAATTACTGGCGATAGGCAATCCCTACCGCCAATAAGTGTTTTCTAACCTTGCAACATTGCTACAACGATTCCGAAAAGGGCTGCGCCCTCAACTAACGCTGCTGCAATAAGCATTACAGTTTGAATCTTACCAGCAAGCTCCGGCTGTCTAGCCATAGCTTCCAACGCTGAACCACCAATTCTACCAATACCGATACCGGCACCAATAGCTGCTAGACCTGCTCCAATTGCTGCTACTCCTGTTCCCATGTTATATAGATTTAAAAATTACTAATTATTCATGTGCCGATTCTACAGCCGAACCTATAAACAATGCAGAAAGCATCGTGAATATATACGCTTGTAGGAATGCCACTAACAACTCCAACCCTGAAATAAACAAGGTCATTGGAACTGAAAGCCCGGACCACCAGGCACTCTGGTTAACAAATATGATTGCGATTAACGAAACCACGATAATGTGACCTGCAGTAATATTCGCAAACAAACGAATCATTAAGGCTGCTGGCTTAATAAAGATCCCTAAAACCTCAATCGGCAATAATATAATGTATAATGGAATCTTCGCTCCCCAACTCATTGAATCACCTAACGGATCAAAAATGTGAAGCCAGTATGTCTTTTTCGTACTCATCATTTGAATGACGAAAGTGAACATTGCAAGCATCAAAGTAATTGAGATACTTCCTGTCATGTTTGGGTTCGAAAGAATTGGAAGCAATCCTAACAAGTTACCGAACAAGATAAAGAAGAAAACAGTCAATAGATAAGGAAGGAACTTTTTGTACTTATCTCCTTCAATATTGTCAGATGCCAATTCCTTAATAAACAAAATAATAGGCTCTGTCCAACCTGCAATTCCTCTAGGTGCAATTTGCGTTTCTCTTTTGTAAAACTTAGCGCTTTTAAGAAATACTAACAGCATTAAAAACATAACTAGGAACATTGTAACAACGTTCTTAGTTAAAGAGAAATCCAAAAGAACTTCAGATGCGTTTTCTACATGATGCTCTTCATTCAACACTAAGGCATCAGCACCATCTTCGAGTAGGTATATTTTTTCATGGAACTTCACAAACTTCATCCCATCCTTTTCAACGACGAATTCTCCTTTATCGTCATGCTGAAATGCCGAAGACATAAACGTTACAATTCCTTTATCAGTCCAAAGAATAACTGGCAATGGAATTACAATATCATCAGTAAAATGAAACTCATGCGCATCTAAGGCATGATGCACTGCATATTCTGCAGCATTAAACTTTTCTTCTTCTCCTTCTTCATGCTCATTTGCAAAAGTCGCGAATGAACTTCCGATCACGAAAAGTAGCAATAACCCCCTCATTAACATGCTATTCTTAAATTTCATAGCGAATATCTGCTTTTTAATTCGGCACAAAGATATAGTTATTTCGACAATAAGAAAAGAAATGAAGCCCAAGTTTATTAAAAATTAAGATTTTTAGATTAAACCCGTAAATAGGCATTCTGAACTGGCTAATATTGAGGACGAAGATAGATTGAAGGGTATGAATATGATCTTATAGAGCGATAGAATTAATGCTCACTTTGTTTGTTCAGACGACTTAGGATTAAGCATCTTAACAAGCACAAATGTTTCAGCGAAAAGCAACGGGAAGAAAATGGCGAAAAATTGAAAAACCATCGGTCGTGAAAACTCGTCTTTCCAAACCAACCAAGGCGATAAAAACGCGAAGGTGAAAATCATTTTAACCATCATGTAAATGAAAAAATTCTTCGCTACTGATTTCGAATTTTTTATAAAGCTTTTGTGAATAAAATAAATAGCAATAAGCGTTATGGGAATAATGAACAAATAGATCATCCAAAACTTGCTTGCTAAATAGATTTCCGGAAGCCCAAGGAATAACGCTGCCATATGGCCCGCAATTAGAAGCGCCATAACAACTAGCACTGGGCTTGAAACGCGTAAAAATGAATTAGTCATCCTTTGATAATTTATTCGCTTCTTTTATTACAAAATATAGGCTTGCTCCAATGCCAAGTAGTGAAAAAATTATTGTGAAAATTGGCTTTGCATTGTGCATTTTATTGTCAAGCAATTGACCTCCCCATGCTCCACCGCCAATTAGAACTATCATTTGAACACCGAGTGATGAAAACTTAACAAACTTGTTTCCGCCTTTCTTATTTTCGGTCATTTAGTATACTAAGTTATCTTCTAAAACGTCCTCTTTTACAGTTCTCGTTGAAGCAGTTGTAGCGTTTTTTTGATTACTCATAACGCAATTACCAGAAAACTCAGCCCCTTCCTCAACCTCTAGCTTAGCGGTTGTGATTTCACCAATAATAGATGCTGTTGATCTTAAAGACAACAAACC
>JABSPC010000796.1 GCA_013215515.1 Crocinitomicaceae bacterium | reverse complement strand
CGGCTCAGCACTGAAGTTTTAATGTTTAATTCCTTGAAATGATTGAGGATGTAATCTACCAGTGGTGTTTTTCCTGTTCCGCCTGCGGACAAATTCCCAACGACGATTGATTTTTTAGGAATAGCATAGCTCGAAAAGATCCCTTTATTATAGAAGGTATTGCGAATTGCAACGACAGCGCCGTAAAGCAAGGCAAAGGGTAATAATAAGATACGGAGTCTTTTCATTACTCAATGTTAACGGCGAATATCAGTTGTCATTACTGTAGTCAGAGTAGGCTTGTTGTTCAGCATAGAAAAAGATTCTAACCTGAGCAGTATCGTCTAAGAAGTTGATTTTCCCAACCTCAACACGATTTATTTTCAACCCAGTTCTCGATTCTAGATCTGCTTTCATTACGTCATAATGTTCTGGTCGTATCAAGTCAATTCGCTCGTAAACCACTGTTTTTCTTGTTTCGTGTTTGATCAACCACAATTTCTCCAAAACGAAAGTAATACCTACCAGAGAACCGTTAACCAAAGCCATCTCAGCCATACTAATCTTATTTGAAGCTAAAGAGTTGACTACACTTATTCCAATAACTAAGAATAAATAAGTCATTTCTTTGATCTGAATTGGATCCGTTCGATATCGGATAATTCCGAAAATAGCGAATAGCCCTAATCCCATCCCTGTATCAATGTCGAGTTTTTTCAAACTGAAACAAACAAAGAATGTAATAGTTCCAATTAAATAGTAGGTAAACAGATAATCTTTACGCTTCGCAATTGGGTAGTATAAAAAACGAATCAAAAGTGTCAAGAAGAACAAATTGATTGCTAGTCTTAAAACTAGCGTGTAAAAGTCATCGTTAAACCATGACAAGTTAAAAAGCTCACTTACAGAAGCAAGAGAAGGGAAGTTAAGCGACATTATTTCGTAGTTTATTTATTTTCAAGAGTTTCTTTTTGAATCGATTGTACTTTACGTTCTCTTTTCCATAAAGTTCGATTATTCCTATACAATATTTACTTATTCTGAATGGGCGAATGAGTAATTCTTTCATTACGGCGTAGAAGGGCGAAGTTCTAATTACTCTTGCTTGTTTTAATTCAGCAATTACAAGATTTGTAAGAACAACTTCCTTGTCGTCGTTGAAGAAGCTCAAATCGAAGTCAAATGTTAATCGCTCGTTGTGATTTATTCCAACAAATGTAATGCGACTAAATTTATTTGTCAAAACAAGGTCTAAGTTATTGAGTGTTACACCGGTACTTTTAACAAATTCATTGTGTTCTTGGGACATCATCCCTGGAAGATCATCAACTTTAATTCTTTGTTTGTCCGTTCTACCTTTTTTCTTATGTTTTACTTCTAAAAAAGCAATGTCTGATTCGATGTACTTTCTGAATCTCACTTTGTATCGATCCACTTTTTTTCTGTGATGGTCAATATAGAATGTGAGTTTACTATCGTCGAAATACTCGCTTTCATAAGATGGGAAACGAACACTGTCAATTTCAAGTATACGATATTCTTCTTTTAAACGGGGTAAAATATCAACCAATTGATTGACGTTTAGAACGAATTTCGTATCGACTCGGTTCATTAATTTTGTGCCACTATCCATCTCTTCAAGTCCAATGGGATTGAACTCCTGAATGATCTTATGTAATTGTGACATGGGCATTTTCTCAAAGTTAACAGATACTATCGGAATAGCAAGTTACCTAGGTGAATGCAATACGTGAATTATTGTATTTCTATCAATCCAAGGCAGATTTTCATTCTGATCACTCTT
>JABSPC010000795.1 GCA_013215515.1 Crocinitomicaceae bacterium | reverse complement strand
CCGGTATTTGTAACAGATTTCGAATCTTTTTTTCCTTTATTAAACTTAACCTTAAACATTAACTCATGAGAGCCTGAAGTGTATTGGTTTAGACTATTTGATGAAGGAGAATAAGTATATGCAATAGAATAATCTTTATTAAGATTATAACCTAAGGAAACTGCATAGGCAGTTGAAAGATTCATCCCAATATTAGTCCAAATAAGATTTTTATATGAAAGCATAACTCCTCCATTAAATATTCCGTAAGAGCCTGCAATTGTTCTATAACTAACATTTGGTGTGATATTATACTTCCCATTACTAAAAGAGAATTTATAATTAGTATATAAAAAATAATGTGTTGCATTTCTATATTGAAGCTGCTTTTCATCTAAATTTTCTTCAAAAACAAAAGTACTTCCTAGTAATTGGTTAGCAGTAATACCAAAATTAAATTTCAGAAAATTATACGCTATAGAAAAATTTGCATCATAATTTACTTCATTAATAACTCTATTTTGTAATAATGATGATTCATCTTCATTTTGGGCAATTACTTTATTAAAATCTATTGCCGATTGATTAGTTACTCCAGAAATACCAAATTTCAATTTATGTTTACCTAATAATTTAATTTTATAAGCATAAGATATTTCGACCCCAGAATGCCTTCTAATATTATTAATATTAGAAAATAATTTAATTCCTAATCCCATTTTAGATTTTACAGGAGCATCAAAAGCCACAAAGTAACTTTTTGGAGAACCACTAAATCCAGCCCAACTATTCAAATAATTAAAACTCACATTGGATCCACCATCCCCTGCAGTTGCAGCATTAACATAAAATGGATTTATAATATTATGAGTATAATAAGGCAGCTGTTGAGAATAACCTAAATTAAAACAACTAATCAATATAAAAGTAACTATTGCCCGAATCATAAGTTTCTTAAAATTGTTAATGTACCTTTTACAATAGCTCCTGTTGAAGGTTCATTTATCACATAAAAATACTCTCCATCTGGTAATTGATCATTATTAAAAGTTCCACCCCAGTCATTCTGATAATCATCACTATTATATATAAGTTTACCCCAAAGATCAAATATGGAAACTTGTACATCATCATATATTTCTATACCATCAATAATCCAGGTATCATTTTCACCATTGCCATCTGGAGTAATTACATTATTAACAATAACGTTAAATACCTGATCTACAGTTATAATTACGCAATCTGTGTTTTTACAACCATTCCCATCCTCTATATCAACACAGTATTCTGTTGTTAGCATAGGAGTTGATAAAGGGGTTGCTATCAAATTATTGTTCAGTCCATATATTGGAAACCATCTATATGCTGTTACGCTACTGTTGTGAGCATTAAGGATTATTGATTCTCCTTTAAGTATTGTTGTATCACTTCCTGCACTTGCAACTGGTAAATCAAAAACCTCTACATATTTAATCAACGAATCAGCACAACCAAAACTAGAAACAACCTCTAATTTTATTTCATGCATTCCT
>JABSPC010000794.1 GCA_013215515.1 Crocinitomicaceae bacterium | reverse complement strand
TTTTTCTTTTTTTAAAAGAAGCGGTGCACCAACTTCAACTGTACTTATCGAAAGTAATACTCAAAGGTCGCCAAGTGGTTCACCAAAACCATCATTTATTTTAATTTTTAACTGATTTTGGCAACCTTCAGGCACAAAAAAAAGGGACTCGACAATCTCGAATCCCTTTTCTAACAGTTCTAAGCCGTTCTTACAGCTTGACAATCTTGTGTACCGTATTAAATTGTTTTTCTGTTGATTTCAAATAGTAAATCCCTGATTCCAAAATTGAAACGTCAATTATAGTTCCATCGATTGAAGCAATATTTTCAATTACAACTTGTCCGTTCATATTGACCAAATTGTAAACTACTTTCTTGTGAAACTCATTCTCAATTGTAATAAAATCACTTGTTGGGTTTGGATAAATAGTAATAGGATAAAAATATTCATCATCTCCAGTTCCGAGATTTGCTAGCGGCGTATTTACAATCACATATCCGCTATCGCCTACTGCAAAAGTGACATCTAATCCGTATGAATCAATTCCGTTAATTGGGTGTTCTACTGATCCCATATACCAGTTAATTCCATCCGAAGTTTCAAAAAGGACACCCTGACCTCCCCAACTCATACTACCTCCTGCATATATGTCGCCATTATTGGCTTGACCAAGAGATAAGAATGCTGGATAAAAGAATGAACCTGTGTTACTATTACCAGTCCATGTTAAACCAGCATCAGTAGACATTAAAAGTGCAAATCCTCCTCCGTTTCCATCATCATACCCTGCATAAATGGAATCGGCAGTAACGAACATTACAGAAGTCAAGTATGTATTACCGGTTAAACCAGATGGAATTGAATCCCAAGTCGCACCACTATCAGTCGTTCGCAAGAAATAATGCCCGCGCATAGCCGCTATCCCTATACCGTTGTTAAAGTCTATCTCAACAACCTGTTCACCTGGATCGAATGACTCATAGTTCACTATTGTGGGAGTCCAAATTGGATCTACATAATGTTCAATTTGCCCACTTTGAAAACAACCTGCTCCCCCAAGAAAAATATCAGTCTCTGAATTAACATATAAGGAATTTTTATAACACATATTAGAACCAGGATTAGACATACTGGTCCATGTATTGCCTCCATCAATTGTTTTAAATGGTCCATTACCATTGTTTTGAAAAACGATAAATCCAATCTGTTCATCCACAAATTCGACATCAGTTATACTTAATCCCCAAGGAACAGCAGGAAGCCCTGTCAAAGGAGTTTGAACCCATGTATTACCTCCATCAGTAGTTTTTAATATTGTTGCTGAATCTCCAACAATATAACCTGTAGTTGAAGTTGGAAAGTTGATATCATTCAATTGTTTATTCGTTGGCACGGATATATCAAACCACTGCTGAGCAACTAATAAGTTAGCGGTCAAAGCAAAGAATGCGATTAGTAAAGTTTTCATGATCTAAAATTTTAAAGTTACTCTACAAATCTACGTCGAAGGAAAAGTTTACGCCATGTACAATTTAGAACTAAGCATGTACATTTCGGAATTCTGTGGGTGAATACCCTGTTTTTGTCTTAAAGAACTTAGAAAAGTGTCCAGGATCATCAAAGTTTAAATCGTACGCAACTTCTTTAGCTGACATCCCTGTTTGTATAAGTCGTTTTGCTTCAAGAATAATTTGATTATAAATAACTTGGCTTGTGTTCTTTCCTGTTTGAGCCTTTACCAACTCATTTAATGACTTTTCTGTAATGTTCAATTGATCCGCATAGTCTTTGACTTTCTTAATCGTCCTAAACTCATTAAACAAGAGCTTTCTGAACTCTGCGTATTCACTTTTGGGCTTGTCATCACGATTTTGAACTGAATCCATACACTTAATACAAAGACTCTGAATCGCGTTTTGAATTGTTAAATTTTTCAAGCTTCCAGATCCAGAATGCGCCTCCCAAATCATTTCGGTCAGCATAACGAATGACACTTGATCCTTTTTATCAACGCGATAGATCGGACTCACCTCATCAACGTCGTAGCAAACATGGTCAAACAAAAACTCAATAATTTCTGGAGGTCCATTGATTGCGTCCAATTCGAATAAATAGACAAACCCATTTGAATTCAATTCTCTATTAACTTGATGTACCTGTCCAGCGCCAACAATGTGGATAGAATAGGATTCAATTGGAAACTTCTTAAAATCTACAATATGATTTCCATCACCGTTAATAAAACAGAAGAATTCAAAATAATTGTGACGATGCGCCTCGCTAAAATCGTATTCATTTAGCGCTGATAGCCTATTGACTATTATTTCTCTTCTATTTGTTTTGTCTGAACTGTGCGTAGGTATCATTACGACTTAAAAATACAGAATTTGAATCGAACTTCGAGTTTTAATATTCCTCTTCACTTGGAAAGTCAAGCAGATCTGAATCGGACTGACCGGCCTTTGGTTTTTTCGCCTTAATATTAGATACCTCGACTTTAGGCTCTTCGAGTATTGGTGTTTCGTCCATTTCAAGATTCTCTTCCGACTCATTAACTTCATCGGCAACAACTGTTGTTTTACGTGGAGGAGTATACTTTACAGCATTATCGATGTCTTGAGCGTATTGATCTAAGGGTCTTCTAACGTCTTCAGCAGATTCTGAAATTAATCCCTTCAAATCAAGATCGCCTTTCATTTCGTTGGCCGATTTTTTAATCTCAGTCTTAATATCTGCCGATGCTTCTTTAATTTGGCGAATCGTTTTACCGAATGTTCTTGCCAGTCCTGGTATGCTTTTAGAACCAAAAAAAACGAGAATAAATCCTAGTATTAATAGGATCTCGAACCCGCCGATATCATTAAGTATTAAAAGCATGCTGCAAAGATATGTATTTCGATTATTCGACCATTAGATTTTTCAATTATTCGAATAGAAATAATGCACTTTTAAAAATATTTTTTTTTATAAAGGATGTGAGTTGATTATGTCAATTTGGAGGAGTTCGGTTATTCGAATAGAAATATCGTCCTTTAAAATCCTGCTTTTTCAGCGGGATAAGAATTAAAAGTTCCTGTTGCAACCGCAATAATATCCCTTTTTTGATTTACAATTTTTCCTTCTACAAATAAGATCCGTTTTCCTGTCTTCACGATTTTCGCAGTTCCGGAAAGCACATCACCCAATAAACCTGGCGCCACAAAAGATATTTTCATTTCGATTGTAGAAACCACTTTATTATCGGCAATTACTTGTGATAACGCACAAACGCCCATTGTCGCATCCATTAGGGCGCTAATCGAACCCCCATGCGCTGCAACAGGAGTCGCTAG
>JABSPC010000793.1 GCA_013215515.1 Crocinitomicaceae bacterium | reverse complement strand
GCAAAACCACGTCCCTGTGGCTGAGATCCGCCATATGGGAGATCCCCACTAGGCAGGTCTGCTTGTTTGCCAAACAATCGCTCAGCAAGCTCACTATTTTACCAAGTTCACAAGGGTCATGGAGAATATGATCTTAATCTGTCCATCAGAACGGAAACAAAAAAAAGGCCAGCACGAATGCTGGCCTTTTGCTAAACGTAATCGCGTAGTGCTAATTAGCGCATATCCATATCAGTTTTATATTTCTCTGCACGTGCATTCAATTGCGTCGTGAACACATTCAACTCGCCAATACCCTTCATCATCAGACCCTGTTGAGCCGCAAATTGATGCTGTGTCAACTGTAGGACCTCTTCGGTATTTTCTTGAGTAATATCAAAGACACGTTGGCCACCGGTATAGTTATAAGATAAATTTTTCTTTTCACTGCCAACCATAACACCAATCAACTGAATTTTCACAGGTGATCCAGCTTCTTTATTGATAAATCCACCAGTAATCAATACATTATCTAATGATAAACCAGGAGCGACGCTGATCTTTCTGAGATCATCGTAATTGTCTTGATCAACGTGAATCATCTTGCCTTTAACAGACATAGAAACCATAACCTGTGCAAAACTTACCACTTCTTGTGTTTTGTTATCTACGCGCAATTCAAAATCGCCAGTAATAGACTCTGGATAGGTTACAGCCGCAGTGGTGACTGCATAATTGCGTGCCCCCGCTCCTTTACTGAGCCAGGTAGCTTTTTCATTAATTCCAATAACAAACTTTTTCACTACTCCTTTTGATGGCATAGCAAACAGAGAGATCGTTGCTTCTTGAATTTTGCGATCGTAACTTTCACCCTTCTTCGATTCAACATAGCTGATATCGACACTGGTACTAATATCAGGAATGGCTGCTGAACGACCGCCACCCAGACCAGGAATACACCCTGATATAAAAAGACAGCTTAATGAAATGGCAGTGGCAAGAATAATTCGGCTCATAGGTTCTCCGAGCTGGTGATTGGGGATTAAGGGATTAATAAAATGAAGTCCGCCTTGTTATCCCACATGATCTACATGTCAATAGTGTTCAATTACAGAAGTTATAATATTTATTTATTGCATACCGTATGGTATGAGATGAAACATACTTTCTATACATAGAATCAGTATAACATACGACCCATAAGCAGCTTGTGATCTTGTGACAAACGCATCTTGTCTCAACGCTGCAACTCAAGGACTTCCAATATCAACAATCATGGGCGATAAGCTGATAGTTACCCAATCACATTACCAGATCTCCAGCTTCAGAGATTTGCCCAGTTATTTAAAGCTTTCAACTGACCCATCTGCGTAGGCAATTGACCTTACAACATAACGAACTTTCATATTTTCTTTTTTTGCACCACGCAGCCAATCCCAATCCCTTTTGACTTCCGAATATCTCTGTGATTTAAACCGCATCCCCCCAAACTCCAACATTTCACCCTTAGTGAGTTCATCATGTTTCAGTGGAATGGTTATATCATACTCTTGAATATATTTCACTTTATTGAACAAATCATAAACAAATACATCACCGCGAATAACACTCGTTTTTTTTGTGCGCCCCACCAACCTCACATAAATATCCCAATCTGTTTTAGCATATTTCCCAACTCGCTCATCTAGCCCGATCCACACAATTTTCTTACCGTCACTTAAGTCCTC
>JABSPC010000792.1 GCA_013215515.1 Crocinitomicaceae bacterium | reverse complement strand
ATATTGATAACTAATGAATTTATTTCAATTTAAGGATCGACTAAATAGTCCCCATTTTCTTCGCCAAATACAAAACCTTTTTCAACTCTTTCTAATGCAATGCTTCCAAGATTTGATGAAGTATCATTATTGTCACTATACTCTCGTTGAACAGCAACGTATAACTTTAAACACTCAAAGTTTTGCGCTTTTCCTACATCACTCATTTCCCAACTTTCGAGAAGTTGTTTTTCACTCAGTAATGCCCACGACGTACCTTCAAAAT
The DNA here is from genome assembly GCA_013215515.1 of Crocinitomicaceae bacterium. Classification (GTDB taxonomy): domain Bacteria; phylum Bacteroidota; class Bacteroidia; order Flavobacteriales_D; family Crocinitomicaceae; genus UBA4466. The sequence goes on along the minus strand of JABSPC010000792.1, from coordinate 1,424 downwards.
CAGGGTCTTCATCTTTATATGCATTATGTTTGAAGGCATAACCATCCGGATAATCGTCTAAAAGGGTCAAATAGTCTTTAGGTAGGGTGTTTTTATATATCTTTTCTATTTCTATTTTCTTTCTATTGAAGAATGTTTTGAGCGTAATATTTCGAATAATGGTCTTTTGCCTGATAGAAACGACCTCGATTAAAAGAAACCTATTCTAACCCTCCAATCCATTTCACCATCATATCCATCAGCCCCATTGAGAACGTTTCTTCTATCGATCCATACTCATCAATTCCGCATGTTTCGCACGTTTGCATTAAGTGGTTCAATCCACCCATTGATGAAGTTTGTGAACTCGCACCGCGATATGCTTTGAAGCCTGCGAGATTCGATACCGAAGGCACTTGAATGTCTTCTGACCCAGTTGCAGCAAACAATGGAATCTTTAATTTTTCCAAATAGTCTTGTGTATCAAAATTTACGAAGTCTCTCGCCCAATCATTATTTATAAAGCCAATTGTCGCATCGATAAATGCTTGCTTTTTCATTTTGTCTTTATATTCTTGAGGTGCTTCTTCGTACTTTTTTTCTAGGAATTCTGTGAGCAACGGCACGGCTTTTTCTTGCTTGTTTTCTTTGATAATTTCAACGCTACCAGCAAATACGGATTGGTTCCAGCGTGCATTTACTTCTGGAGCACCAGACTTTATGGGAATGAGATATTGTTGCTCGATTAGCACTTCACCACCATTGGTTCCTACCGAAGAAAGCTGCATAATAAAGTCAACCTTTTTGTAAGATGTTGCTGCGATCAGGGTATGCATTCCGCCCTCTGAGTGCCCAGTAAGCCCTATTTTGTTCTCCTTGTATTTTTTCGTTTTCCGGAGGTATTTCACGCAGCTTACAACATCTGAAGCAAAATCGGAAAGACCCGAACCAACAAAGTAACCAGTACTTTCACCGACTCCTCTGTCGTCAAAGCGAAGACAAGCAATTCCATTTTTGGCCAAATGATCAGCAATCACCCAAAACGGTTTATGGCCCATTATTTCGCAATCTCTATTTTGAGGTCCTGACCCTGAGGCTAGAACTACGATGCTACTCGACTCAGAGAATTCTTTGGGTAAGGTTAAAGTCGCTCCAAGAACGTATTTACCATTTTTTATTTTTATTTTTTCAATGGTATAATCGAATGGTCCTTTTGGTTCTTGTGGCCGAATTAGAATTGCATTTTTTGGACGCTCTTTTGTAAAGACAACGTCCCATTCGATTCCATTATGGAACATTTTCCCTTTGATGTTACTCTCCTTGTCGGAATATACACCTTCAAAAGACAGTCCAATCGCCGCCCAACTAAATTCAATGATCTTTCCATCAATTTTATGATCCTCAAGGGGAATTGGACCAAAAGCCCCATCACTTTCGGATAATTT
>JABSPC010000791.1 GCA_013215515.1 Crocinitomicaceae bacterium | reverse complement strand
GACGACGGTTCATTAAATTGGAATTTCATTGATTCTCTTGGACGTATTCAAGGGATTGATGCATTCGTTGAATTAAATGAACTCCGATCAGTTGCTCCCGTTGGAGGAAGTGTAATTGCCATTGCAACTGGAAAATTAAGCACGAAATTAGAAGGAACTCTATTTGTAAATATACATGTGGTCAAAACAGGGTTCGACTTTGAACGTTTTTCAGTTGACAGATCATATAACATTCCATTGTCTACATCTGGTAGCCCAATTGCTGTTTTAGGAGATATACAGAAAAAAAGAAAGTATTATCGTAAGCTGGGCTTCAGTTTAGGATATGAGGCAGCAGAACTTATTTACACGCATCGAATATGGGTGAACAGAATGTTCTACAATGGTGGAAGTCGTGCTTTGAAAGCGGCTAAACCAATGATGAAAAGCGGAAATTGGGATATCGCCGAAAAGGAACTTTTGCAAGATGTTGATAATGGTAAACTCAAAGCTAGAGGTCGAGTACTATTCAATTTAGCATTGGTAAAAGAAGGTCAAGTAGAAATTGATGAAGCTATCGCATATGCAGAGCAAGCGGCTTTAGAATACTACGATAAAGAGGCAAATAATTATTTAGTCAAATTACGTAAGCGCAAAAGAATTATGGAGCGCTAATTTGATCCGGTTCACTATAAAATGTTCCCTTCCATGTTAATCGATAATCAGGGTCTAAAGTATTCTCAAAGGTAAAGTCGAATTTACCTTTGAGATTTTTTTTGCCAATGGATCTTCGTCCAGAACTAAAATCCCCTTTTTCAATTGAAAATGTTGCCGTGGTTTTGGAGTAATACTCGTAAAATCAACGGATGCTATGAATGTTTTGCGCATAACATCTAAATGGATGTTTAAACCGCTATGAGTGCCCGCATTACATGTCGACATTCCTGTGAATCGATAGTCACCGTGATCTACAAACCTCATTTGGTTTGATTGACCCCATTCATATTGCTGAGCTTCAGAATTAAGAGAGTGGAACTCATGCGTTGTATCTACTAATGCGTAAAATACCGCTGCAGAATCCTCTGGAATTCTACCTTGATCATCTTTCAATTCATGCGCTCCTTCTTGACAAAATCCATCGCAACTAACTTGACCATGACGGTTTGTATAAACGCCGAGCGGATAATCCCATTTTAATGTGTATGAAAAATCACCTTCTAGGTCGTTCTCGATTATAATAGATCTTTCCTTTTCAGAAAGCAATTCTACTTTCATTACGGCAATCGAAATTTAAAATTCACTAAGCTTACTTTTATCAATTGTCGCGTGATAGGGCTTACCATGCTTGATGTTATAAAGAATATCGGAGCCATCAAATAGGTAATAACTCAAACTATCCTTGTTAGACATCAAGGATTTTGATTTGCCTTTGTATTCCGTTCCGTTTAGAGAAGAATTACTAATACTAGAAAAGACAATTTTTGAAAATAAGCCTTGGTTAAAATATGCTTCTTTTTGAATGAATCCTCCTTCAGTTTCCATATAAGCCTTGAGGTACACCAAATTACCTTCAAGATAATACCCATTTACTGTACCACCTTGATTGGACCATTTAAGATAAACAAATACTTCTAGTTGATGATTGTTATTTAAACTGTCAATAGTAGCCACGTACGTTTCAATTTCAATCTTGTCAAAATTTTGAGCAAAGAGCGATACAGGAAACAGGAAGAAGATCAGACAAGCTTTCATAGAATACAAAATAGGAATAATTGAAACTTGATCTCTGGAATTTAAGCCAGTAAGTGTTAAAAGCCAATAGAAATGAACAATTCGGAGTGGACGAAATTACCCATTAACCAATTTACTTTATCCCGTTAATTCATTACACTTTTATTATATTCACAGTATTATCATTTCTATGCTTGAAGTAAGAAACATTAGTAAATCATTTTACCGTAAAGAAGCACTTAACGACGTTTCATTTACAGTAGGAAAAGGTGAGATATTTGGACTTTTGGGACCGAATGGCGCCGGTAAAACGACCATGATTCGCGTTATCAACAGAATTGTTCAATCGGATTCAGGGTCGATTCGAGTCAATGGCGATCTAATGGTCAATGACGATTTGAGACAAATCGGGTATCTTCCTGAAGAGCGGGGATTGTATAAAAACATGACCGTTGAAGCGCATGCAATGTTTCTTGGCCGATTAAGAGGTCTTACTAAAGCCGATGTCAATACGAAGATCGATTACTGGTTTGATCGTTTTGAAATCAATGATTGGAGAAAGAAACGAATCGAGCAACTTTCAAAGGGTATGGCACAAAAGGTTCAATTTATTTGCACCGTGCTCCATGAACCCAAACTACTGATCTTAGATGAACCCTTTAGTGGATTTGATCCCGTTAATGTTGAGTTAATCAAGCAAGAGTTAATTGAAATGAAAGCCGCGGGAAAAACAATTATCCTTTCCACACATAATATGAAAAGTGTAGAAGAGATTTGCGACCGTGTCGTATTAATAGATAAAGCCAAAAAAGTAGCCGAAGGTTCTATTGTAGAATTGCAAGAGGCGCGTAAAGAAGGGTTGTATGCCGTTCGATTTAGGGGTAGTATGATTGCGTTTGTCAATGCATTATGGACTGGATTTGAAGTTATAGATAAAGACATTCACGGTGGAGATAAATTTACCGTTCGTTTGAAAATGAGGAATGAAAGTTCGTTCGAAGATTTACTAAAAGTATTAATTGGTGAAGTGAAAATTGAAGCTGCATGGGAAGTATTACCATCTATGCAAGACGTATTTATTGACATAGTACAACCAAGAAAGGAGGTCGAAGATGAAAAATAGTATGTTAATCGCCATCCGAGAATGGAAGGCTAGAGTATTGTCGAGATCGTTCATTATGATGTCGATTGTTGGGCCATTGCTTATTTTGACTTTAACTTATATGCTGTTCGTTTTTGGGGACACTGGCAAGCAGCAATGGAATGTTCTAATTACAGATCCAGCGAATATCATGAATGGTAAAATAAACGCTCATGGAAGCAGCCGTGTTACCTATTCATTTGCCAATGACTATATCGAGCACAAAGATTTCAGAGACGGCAAGGCGTATCAAGAGTTTGATGCTATGGTTGAGATTAATGAGAAAATTTTTCAAAATAAAGTCAGCCATGTTTTCTACCGAGAAGAACCTTCTACAAGAATGCAAACCACTGTTCATTATCACATGGAGCGACGGCTAGAAGAAGTAATGGTTCTGCAATTTACCGACTTTTCAATTAAAGAATATCTAAAGTTTAAACAGGCTTTGGCCATGGGCTACCATAACGTTTACGATCCTGATGACAAGGCTGAAGATCTTCGAGGTTGGGTGGGGTTCTTTTATGGCGGGGTAATCTTCGTGTTTATTTTTCTTTTTGGAATGACCATCCTAAGGAGTGTTTCCGGCGAGAAAAGCAATCGTATTGTAGAAGTTCTGTTGGCATCCGTATCTCCTAATCAGTTAATGACAGGGAAGATTGTTGGGATAGGAATGGCCGCTATAATTCAATTTATGATATGGGCCGTGTTTATTGGGCTTGGACTCTATTTTATGAGAGAAAATCTATTTCCGGACATGATGGACCCTCAGAATGTTGTTGATCAAGAACTATATGCCGCAGCTGAATACAATCGATTTGTTGCGCTTATCTACAAAGG
>JABSPC010000790.1 GCA_013215515.1 Crocinitomicaceae bacterium | reverse complement strand
CTGGACGGCGCCAGCGCAGCCAGAGGCCATTGACGTTTTACTTGATTCGCCACTGCGCCGCGAGGCTGCACGCCTCATTCTTGATGGTGCCTCAAGTGCCATTGTTGTTGTCCTGCCAGAGGGGCGAACATGAATTTTATCATTGACACACCAAAAACAGTTGAAAGTCCTATCCAGTTCATATATTAAACTTTTACACCGTAAGCCAAGTCACCAGCATCTCCTAATCCAGGAACGATGTATGATTCTGCGGTTAATTCTTGATCAATCGCTCCAATATAATATTCAGTATTTGGAGGCAACGCCTTTTGAACATGCTCTAGTGCAATAGGAGTTGCAATTGCGGCTACGACAATTACCCGTTTAGGAATTCCCTGTTGCAAAATTGCTTTGTAAACCAGCGCCATTGATCTACCTGTTGCTAACATCGGGTCACTTAAAATCAAAATGCGATTGTCCAATTTAGGAGAAGCCAAGTATTCTACATGGATCTCGAATTCTTCGACGGATGTTTGTTTTCTATAAGCTGAAACAAAAGCGCTTTCTGCTCTGTCAAAGTAGTTCAGTAGACCTAAATGCATTCCAAGTCCAGCTCTAAGGATGGTTGCCAAAACAGGCTGTTCTGAAATCAATTCTGTTTTTGATATTCCGAGTGGAGTCTCAATTTCACGTGCTTCAAAAGGTATTTTTTTTGAAACCTCATAAGCCATTATTTCAGAGATCCGCTCTAAGTTTCTTCTGAAACGCATTGGGTCTTTTTGAATTTCAACATCTCTAAGTTCTGCGATAAATGTCGAGAAGATAGAGTTGGTATTTGAGAAATCGTGAATCATTGGATTTGATTTTAGCATAAAAATAGCGGATTTATCCAGAACTTTTCGTTTTTGAATTGCGAATCTTGAAATCTTTCAATCTTCGATTAATCAAATCATCAATCTTTCAATTAACTTTGTTCTAATGGCTAAGAAATACAAGTTAAATGTTGCTGTTTTTAAACGACTTCTTTCGTACTGGAAAACGTACAAAAGCTTGTTTTTTATCACTGTAGCATGTACGATTATTCTTGCAGCTTTAAGCCCTTTACGTCCATGGTTAATCGGGAGTGTGGTTCAGAAATATATTTACGTTGAAGAAAGTCGGGATGCGGATAAATTATTGACTTGGACTATTGTAATAATTGGAATGCTTCTAATGGAAGGGCTTCTCCAATTCGTTTCTAATTACTTTGCTAACCTTTTTGCTCAATCCATTATCCGAGACATTCGTCAGAATCTTATGAGTCATATAATGACATTTAGAGTTCGGTATTTCGATAGAACACCAGTTGGGTCATTAGTCACTCGTTTGATTTCAGATTTGGAAGCGATTACAGAGGCATTTTCTGCTGGGTTTATTGCAATGATTGGTGATTTATTAATGATTATTTTAGTAATCCTAGGAATGTTTATCATTGACGGGCAATTGGCATTTTTAGCATTGATTCCTATACCTCTATTAATTATTGCGACAAGAATTTTCGCAAGGGTTGTTCGCGGAACACAAATTCAGGAAAGTGAGCAGGTCACAGAACTCAATAATTTTGTGAATGAAAGACTTACTGGAATGTCCATTGTCCAGTTGTTTAACCGTCAGAAAAGAGAAGAACAACACTTTGATAAGATTAATCAGGGGCACCGTCAGGCTCATGTGAATGCCGTATGGGCTTATTCAATATTCTTCCCAATTGTGGAGCTTTTGAGTTCACTCTCAATAGCACTTTTACTCGTTTGGGGAGCGGTTGCCGTGCAGGGAAAATCGTCGGATGAAATTGGAGAAATGTACGGGACAATTATTGCGTTTATTTTATGGATTTATATGCTTTATCGACCGATTCGTCAATTGGCGGATAAATTCAATATTCTTCAACGCGGTATTGTAAGAGCTGAAAGGGTTTTTGAAATTTTGGATAAGGAAGATCACATTCAAAATGAAGGTTCAATAACCGAATGTAAATTTGACCAAACGATACACTTTAAAGATCTATACTTTGCTTATAACGATGAAGATTGGGTTTTGAAGAATATCAATTTAGATATTGAAGCTGGATCTACTGTTGCTTTTGTTGGTGCGACAGGTGCAGGAAAGAGTTCGATAGTTAATCTTATCGGACGGTTTTATGAATTTCAAAAAGGAGAAATTAGCTTAGGAGAAATTGACCTTAACGATATAGAGTTATCGTATTTGAGAAAAAATGTAGCCATTGTTTTACAAGATGTTTTCCTTTTCTCTGATACGATTTTGAATAATATTACGCTTAATGATCCTAATATTAGCAGAGAGCAAGTAATAGAAGCTTCGAAAGCAGTTGGCGCACATGAGTTCATAATGAAATTGCCAAAAGGTTATGATTATGAGGTTGGAGAAAGAGGAGGGGTACTATCTGTTGGTCAGCGTCAACTTTTATCCTTTATTAGAGCGTATGTCTACAATCCATTTGTTCTTATATTGGACGAAGCAACTTCAAGTGTGGATTCTGAATCCGAAGAATTAATTCAAAATGCTACGAACCGTCTAACAAAAGGACGAACTTCAATTGTTATAGCACATCGATTATCTACCATTCAGAATGCAGATAAAATTATTGTGTTGGAAAAAGGTGAAATTAAAGAACAGGGTTCGCATTCAGAATTAATGAAGCAGAACGGATATTATAGAAATTTGCACGATATGCAGTTTTCTGAATTAGGAGACAAGAAGTAATAATATGTTAAGATTAAAAATTGGTGGAGTCCCAGAGCATTTCAATCTTCCTTGGCGAATGGCCATTGAGGAAGGTCGCTTTCGCAAAGAGGAAATTCATCTTCACTGGAGTGATATGGGAGGAGGAACTGGGCAGATGATTCGTGGACTTGAAACTGGTTCATTGGATATTGCCGTTCTTCTCACTGAGGGAATTACAAAAGCAGTTTTACAAGGTTTGGATGCTAAAATAATTCAAGTGTATGTAACCACGCCTTTGCACTGGGGAATTCATGTGCCTTACAAAAGTGACATATTTAACGTGGATCAGCTTGAAGATCAAACTTTCGCTATTTCAAGGGAGGGATCTGGATCACATTTAATGAGCTATGTAAAAGCAGATCAAGAAGGATGGAATCCGAAAAAACTAAAGTTCAATGTCGTTGGTGATGTTTACGGCGGGCTTTGGGCATTGGAAAATAATGAAGCACAAGCATTTCTGTGGGAGAAGTACACTACGCATCCTCATGTTGAACAAGAGAAATGTAGGTATATCGATGAAGTTGTGACACCTTGGCCTTGTTTTGTTATTGCTGTTAGAAAAGAGATTTTGGAAAATTATCCAGACAAATTGGAAGCTATGTGTGATATCGTTAACGAGAAGGCTGCCGAGATTAAAAAGAATGAAAACGCCATTGATTTGATTAGTTGGAGATATAACCTGAGACATGGTCAAGTTGAAAATTGGCTCAATGAAACCGATTGGAATTATGACGGAATAGAGTATCCGTTGGCCTTTACGAAAACAATATCTTATTTATTAAAACTAGATTTGATTTCTGAAGCGGAAGCGGAAGATTGGAGAAAAAAGCTTTTTTAGAATGAAAAAAACTGGTGTTTTATTGGTTCAATTAGGAACTCCCGATAGTCCAAAAACAAAGGACGTCAGAAGGTATTTGAGCGAATTCTTGAATGATCCAAGAGTCATAGATATTCCATGGTTGGGAAGAACTATCCTCGTAAATGGAATTATTGTACCCTTCAGAGCGCCAAAGTCTGCAAAGATTTACAAAGATTTATGGAAGTTTGGAAATGGAGTATCTCCATTAATTACACATACCAATAATGTAAAAGAAAAGCTTCAAGGTCGATTTAAAGATTCCGATGTCGTTGTGCACTATGCGATGAGGTATCAAAACCCATCAATGTATGATGTTCTTGAAGTAATGAGAAAAGAGCATTACGACCATATTGTTGTTTTGCCACTTTTTCCTCAATATGCCAGCGCTTCTAGCGGGTCAGCAATTGAACTTGCGATGAAGTTGATGAGTAAATGGTGGGCAACACCTCAAATCAGTATCATCAATCAATTTTGGGACAATGAAGGATATATTGATTCAATTGTTGAACGAACTAAGGAATTTAATTTAAAAGAGTACGATCACGTAATGTTCTCTTATCATGGGCTTCCGCAGCGCCACGTTGATAAAATATACGATGGCGAAGACAAATGCTCAGATGAACCTTGCGAAACTGAAATCAATGATCACAATCGATTGTGCTACAAAGCGACCTGTTTTGCAACAACTCGATTAATCGCTGCTAAACTTGGACTGAAAGAAGAAGATTACACTGTTTGTTTTCAATCACGCCTAAATAAAAAATGGTTGACCCCATTCTCTGATGTTGTTGTCGAAGAACAAGCGAAGAACGGAGCGAAGAAAATATTGGTGTTCAGTCCCGCATTTGTAGCTGATTGCCTCGAAACTGTTATTGAAATAGGTGATGAGTACCAAGAAATATTTGAAGCACACGGTGGCGAAAAGATTCAACTCGTTCCTAGCTCAAATGATCATGACAGATTTATTGATGGGTTAGAACAGCTCGTCAGAGCAAGGCTCAAATAGCTGTTATTGAAAAGTGGCAGAACTAGTGTCAAATTAATAATATAAAAAATGAAGAGATTTCAGTTGTTATTGATTTTAAGGTAGTGTGTTTACATCAATCCAGTTATTCTCAGTTAATTTTTACTGAGCTCAACGAAAACACTACGAAAATTGACTTTCAAAATACTCTAAGAGAATTGCCACAGATAAATGTACTGACGTACCAGTATTTTCATAATGGGGGAGGAGTTTGTATAGGTGATATCAATAATGATGGTCTTCCTGATTTATATTTCACGTCTAATTTGGAACCAAATCGATTGTATCTTAATAAAGGAGATATGTTATTCACAGATATATCTTCTACGGCAGTTGTAACTGGGGTCACAATGATTGACATCAATAATGATGGCTTTCCTGATTTATATAAATTACCATTAAGAGCGGTTATTTGATTAATAATTAACGGTGTAGTTGTCAATTATCATTGACTGGAGAAAGATTGGATTTATGGATTTTTCAGAACCTTTCTTTTCGTTGATACATGAGTGATGCACCCGATTTAGATGGGGAAATGGTTGCGACTGGACTTTAGGGGGCTGTCGCATTAATCTTGTCACCGATGAAGTTTACACGGTTTAATTTAGAGAGGTTCATTATAACATTCTAGTCAGCTTGGGTGATGAGTTTCTTCAAAGGATTTAATTATCAGGATAAAAGAGCGTATTATTTTAGAATAAATTCATTTTTACAAAGGAACTTCGTAAATTTGTACCGCTTTAATTTAGAATAATATAAAACGAAATATGAGTACAACAGAAAAATTAGCTTACAAAGTAGCTGACATAAGCTTAGCTGAATGGGGTAGAAAAGAGATTACAATTGCTGAGGCAGAAATGCCAGGCTTGATGTCTCTCCGTAAGGAGTATGGTGATTCAAAGCCTTTGGCTGGAGCGAGAATTGCAGGATGCTTGCATATGACTATTCAAACTGCAGTATTAATTGAAACATTAACTGCATTAGGAGCTGAGGTTACTTGGTCATCTTGTAATATTTTCTCAACACAAGATCAGGCCGCTGCTGCAATTGCTGCAACTGGAGTACCTGTCTATGCTTGGAAAGGACTAAGTGATGAAGATTTTGATTGGTGTATTGACCAAACAATTAACGGGTTTGAAGGTGGTAAGCCATTGAATTTAATTTTGGATGATGGAGGAGATTTAACAAACATGGTGTTTGATAAGTACCCTGAATTGTGTGCTGGAATTAAAGGATTGTCTGAAGAAACAACAACAGGTGTTCATAGATTATATGACAGAATGAAAGCAGGTACTTTAGTTATGCCAGCAATCAATGTGAATGATTCTGTTACTAAATCTAAGTTTGACAACAAATACGGATGTAAGGAATCTCTAGTTGATGCAATTAGAAGAGCTACTGATGTTATGATGGCTGGGAAAGTTGCTGTTGTTGCTGGGTACGGAGATGTTGGAAAAGGTTCTGCGGCTTCATTAGCTGGTGCAGGGGCAAGAGTTATCGTTACTGAAATTGATCCTATTTGTGCTTTACAAGCTGCTATGGACGGTTTTGAAGTGAAGAAAATGGATGACGCATGTCAAGAAGCAAACATTATCGTTACTACAACTGGTAACTTCAACATTATAACAGGAAAGCATTTTGAGTCAATGAAAGATCAGACTATTGTTTGTAACATCGGTCACTTCGATAACGAAATTGATATGGCTTGGTTGAACGGTAAGTATGGTGATACTAAAGATACAATTAAACCACAAGTTGATCAGTATACTATTAACGGTAAAGTTATTTTTGTTTTGGCTGAAGGCAGATTGGTAAACTTAGGTTGTGCAACTGGGCATCCTTCTTTTGTAATGAGTAATTCATTTACAAACCAAACTTTAGCTCAATTAGAGCTTTGGAACAATACTGACGCTTATAAAAATGAAGTGTATATGTTGCCAAAACACCTGGATGAAAAAGTCGCAAGATTGCATTTAGCTAAAATTGATGTTGTGTTGGAAACTTTGACACAAGAGCAAGCTGATTATATTGATGTGAAAATTGAAGGTCCATACAAAGTGGATCATTACAGATACTAGAATTTTAATTCTTAATAGATGAAGGGAGTCCAAAAGGGCTCCCTTTTTTCATTCCCTTATCTTTGATCTATGGAATTAGTATTGGAGCAATTTATTATTGAAGCAACAGGTGCTGCAAGTATTTCGAATACTGAATTAATTCAAGAGGTTTGGAGCGGATTTGGTCAAGTCCTCAGAGTAACGCTGCAAGGAGCAATGGCT
>JABSPC010000079.1 GCA_013215515.1 Crocinitomicaceae bacterium | reverse complement strand
GGGCTATTAATCATGATAATTCGTCAGATTTTCCAAATGAGAGCATGCTCAATATTGCGAATGCAAATGATATGCATTGGGGCTGGAGTCCTGGTTATATCTTCGTTAAAATTGAGGCAAAGGCAGACACGATTATTGACGCAAATGACATTTTTGATCATAATATTGTTTTCCACGTTGGAAAGGACGTAAATCTTCAAACTTTGGATTACACGAACTTGAATTGGCTTGCACTTGGCAATGATGTTCATGAATTACAATTAGAACTGAGCATGTCAACGTTCTTGCAAGGCACTCAAACTATTGATTTAAAAACGGAATTTTCTTCTCATGCATCTGCCGGCCAAGAAGTTTTGACGCTTAAAGTAATGGAGAGTTTTAAAGAAGCCATTACACCTTTATAGATGAAATACATTTTTATATCTTTTCTAATAATCGCAACTTTATTTTCCTGTAAAAAGGACAATGTAGGATATGAACCGGTTCCTTATGTATTGGATATCCCATCGCATTTTCCAGACATGATTATTCCTGCCGACAACCCGATGACTATTGAAGGAGTTGCATTGGGAAGAAAGTTGTTTTATGAAAAACAATTGAGTGGAGATAATACTCAAGCATGTGCCGATTGCCATTCTCCACAAAACGCGTTCTCTGACCCAGAACAATTTTCGACAGGTATTGACGGCTTGGAAGGAAATAGAAATTCCATGGCCTTGATCAATTTAGGATGGCAAAATTTCTTTTTTTGGGATGGACGAGCGGCAACATTAGAAGAACAAATTCTACAGCCTGTAATCAACCCAATTGAGATGCATGAAACATGGCCCAATGCTGTGGCAAAATTGTATACTTCACAGGAATACCGCAATATGTTTTATCAAGCATTTGGCGAAACTGGAATTGATTCAGTGAAAGTATCTAAGGCAGTGGCTCAGTTTCTTAGAACAATGATCTCAGGAAATTCGAAGTACGATGTAATGTATAAGGACAAATACAATTTACCTTTGACAGCTGAAGAGTTGATCGTTCTTTCGACGGTAACACCAGCGGAAGATGCCGGTTATGATATATTTGAAGCACAGGATGGAGCAGATTGTTTGCATTGTCACAAGGGGTATTCTATGCAAATTCAAGGGTTCAGTAATAACGGAATGGATGCAACATTTACCGACAACGGGAGGGGAGATGTGACAGGGAACCCACTTGACAATGGTAAATTCAAAATTCCAACGATTAGAAATATTGCCTATAGTGCTCCTTATATGCATGATGGCCGTTTCGCAACATTAGAGGAAGTGATTAATCATTATTCTTTCGGACTCGTTGATAGTCCTACAATTGATCCTTTAATGGAGAAAATTAATGAAGGTGGAGCTGACTTGGATCAACAACAAATAGACTTTTTACTACAGTTTCTGAACACCTTGTCAGATGAATCATTTATTAATAATCCCGATTTTCAAGAGCCGCAATAAATTATTTTGCTTGTTTTGTACTAGTAGATTCAAATTATGATAGACGAAAGAAGATTAACGACGGAAGAAAAGGCATTGAAGATTAACCTTACTTCGGACATCTATGGATGTTTTGCAGAAATTGGTGCAGGACAAGAAGTAGCTGCCAACTTTTTTAAAGCAGGTGGAAGTTCTGGTACTATTGCG
>JABSPC010000789.1 GCA_013215515.1 Crocinitomicaceae bacterium | reverse complement strand
TTAAAGTACAGAATAGCTCCAGTTGGTGTAAAGAGCGATTGGAATGATGGGTTGTGAACCGCCGTATACGAGACCCGTACGTACGGTGGTGTGAGAGGTGCACTCCGCTCAATTTTGGGCGGAGCCGCCTACTCGATTAGGCAAAGTTGTTATTCGTGCATTTATAAATTCATTTTCTGGAAATAAGTGATTGACTTCTTCATATAATTTCCTTGCGGTTTTATATTCTTTCATTATCTCGTAAATTTTCGCTCTATAAAAAATCACTTCCCAATCATCCTTATAATATGATAATAATAAATCATTAAGTAAGAGCGCGATCTCTAACTTCTCTTTGGATATATAATGACATTGTAACCAATGTAAGTCAATTGGGTTTTTGTTAAATTCTATAGTGTCTGGAGTATTCCATATTATTTCAAGTGAGTCTAACTGTTGTAAATTGATGTGTTGTTCAATTTTCACCACAAGTGATGGTTTGGTTTTATTTAACGTAAATGTGTTCGATAAATAATAAAGTCCCAAATCTGTTATTGAACTTTGAGAATTTGATAAAATAACAGTTCCTGTTTTTGTTTGAATGTTGAAGCCAATAAAACTATTGTAGCCTCCTGAAATGCCATTATGCCAAATAATTTCTTCTTTATTTCTGTAAAACATCAACCAGCCATCTTTATTGACTATAGAGTCCTCTTTATTTATTAAAATATTTGTATTAAAATGAGAGCTTGAGAAATTTGCGTTGTTTTCAATTTGATACTTCAAATATTTAACTAAATCGGCGCTTGAAGACTTAATTCCACCTATATATCTATTAAAGTTTGGGAAATCCCAGCTTTCAACTGCCTTTCCAAAATTATGGGGAATAGTAGATGTTTCATTATCCAAATCTGTTGATGTGTTATTTAAATCTATTAATGAAATGATAATCTCTAAGCCTTTGCCTTCAGTTAAATCATCAGCAATCAATCCGAGCAAAGCATATCCCATGTTGGAGTAATTCCAATTTCCAGTAGAGTCCAATTGAGTAACCATTAAACTTGAAAGAAATTTTTGTTTACTGTGGTCATTAAATGGATTATCCCAATTTGAACACCAATAATCAGGAGGTAACTTAGGTAGCCCAGACGTATGATTGATGAGTTGATCGAAAGTGATTTTCTTTATTTGTTCAGGCAACGAATCTGGAACGAAATTCCTAATTTCTTGCTTGGTCGATAGTTTGGCAATTTTTTCAAGATGTTGGATTAAAGCTGATGTAAATGTTTTACTTATCGAAGCAATCTCAAAAGTTGAATTTTTAGTAATTTTGGAGTTATTGTTCTCTAGCCCAAAATTGTAATATTCAATAACGCCCAAACTGTCAATTGTTGCCATTGCTATTCCATGGTTAACACCACTGTTTATTCTTCTTTCAAATTCAAACCCTAAGTTGGTTGGAAGACTAGATTGTGAGAATCCAACTACTGGAATAAGTAAAATGAGCAGAAATGTCTTCATTTAATTTTGCCTAACGCCAGTTCGTCTAATAACCTCCAATTTACTTAAAATATGGAGCGAATAGAAGCGATTTAAGCGTGCTGTAAATTGGGTTTGTAATACTTTAGGTTTCTAAAAGTAGTTGTTAAAACGGACAAAATCAGCTTTGC
>JABSPC010000788.1 GCA_013215515.1 Crocinitomicaceae bacterium | reverse complement strand
GGTTAATATCAAAAATTACCATTGGCGATAAGCACCGATAACAGGAGTCATATTTGAAGAATCCGTTCGTTCCAATTGCCAAATTACATACGAATTTAAGTCAATTATTTGTGATTCGTTCAATCCCGCGCTGATACCCATGATCTGAGTTATGGAATCCCAACCTTGTTCATTCATATAATGAGAAATGGAAGTCGCATGACAATAATTGCAATTTTTATTGAAATAACCCCTGCCTATCACAAGGTGTGAAGCAAGGGAATCAATTCCCAAAGTATCGTCGACAGATTTAGAGTCCATAAGAATGTAGTTTTATGCTTCAGATTTTATTTCTATCGATAACGCACAAAACGCGATCAATATAAGTGAGGCGAAAACTACAATCAATTTTCTCATTAGACCTGAATCTTAATTCTCAAGCTCCCACGCAACGTACTGAGTAACCTGATTGGTTTGTGTTTCATCAAGCTTAGCCATCTTCGTCATTTTCGTTAAGATACCTCCCCATTGAGCCGTTGTAAAGTTGTCTATCACCTTAGCTTCATGACATTTTGTACAATCTTTGTTGAATATCATTTTTCCTGATGATACCATCTCACTCATTGCAGGAACTGCTGGTTCTTCTGTTACAGGCTCTGGCGTCACCTCTGGAGTTACAAGTTTCGGAGCACAAGCTACAATTGAACCTATAACTACAAATGCGAATAAAATCTTTTTCATATGGACTAGAATTTGTTCGAATGTAGGAAATAGTCGAATATATGCTTGTTAATTAATTGCTAATTCCTTCGCACAAAATTATATTTACACCATGCAGAAAATTGAATTTATCCAAAACAATTCCGGACTCAAGGAAAAATCCATTGTTAATACCGTAAATCTATTCGATGATGGAAGTACTATTCCATTCATTTCCAGATACCGTAAGGAAATGACAGGAGGGTTGGATGAAGTTAAAATTGCTACAATTCGAGATTTAGCGAAAAAATATGATGACCTCAAAGCGAGACAGTCAAACATTATTTCAACAATTGATGAGCAAGGGAAGTTAAGTCCTGAACTTAAGAGTAAAATTGAAAGCTGCTTTCACCCTGTTCAATTGGAAGATATTTACTTACCATACAAACAAAAGAGATTAACCAGAGGCGAAAAAGCTAGGAAGCTTGGGTTAGAACCATTGGCTAAAATGATAATGTCACAGAGAGGAGGTGATCCAGAAGTTATGGCCGAGCGATTTTTAAAAGGAGAATTATACGAAATTGAAGATGCTATCGATGGAGCAAAAGATATTATTGCTGAATGGATGAACGAAAGTACGAACCTTCGCTCACGGCTGAGACAGTTGTTTGAAAAGGGTTCTGTTCTTCAATCCAAGTTGGTAAAAGGGAAAGAAACCGCCGCAGAGAAGTACAAAGATTATTTTGATTTTTCTGAGCGATTGGATAGATGCGCTTCACATCGATTTCTTGCCTTATACCGAGCTGATCGAGAAGGTTTGCTTTCAATTAAAGCGCGTCCAGATGAGGAGGAGGGAATTC
>JABSPC010000787.1 GCA_013215515.1 Crocinitomicaceae bacterium | reverse complement strand
GAAGATTATGTGGGCAATATGGATTGGCCACATAATAATGTCAGACTCTATTGTGTAGATGGAGGTAAGTTTCGTTTTTTGCTTTATGATTTGGATTGGGCCGCTACCAGAAATAGAACGCAACGTCTTCCGAAAATGGAATATTTGGAGGATGATCTTTCAAAAATGTATCAAATTTTAAAGGAGCATGATCATGGGTTTATTTTAGCATTGGAGAATAGAAAAGAGGAACTATACAATATACTTTCCACGGCGAAGTTCAACGCTATTGTAAACGAATTGGGAGAAATCATCAATGATGATATTGGTTATTTGATTAAAAAGTGGGGAGCTCCTCATAGTACTTTGCAATGGGGACTAAATGTTGATCAGTTGACGCAAGATTTTGAGGTGAACGAGTTCTATAATAGAAAGATGTATGGATTGGATTAAAAAAACGTTCTTCATCTTATTCATCAATCTAAGTTTTACAGCAATTCTGTTTGGTCAGGCCAATGAGGAATTAACGACTAAAAATGATTTTTGGACTGGAGTTTCTTTCAAATACAAATTGAATAAGAAAATTGCATTTAATCTTGATAATCAAGTACGTATTACCGATAATTTAAATGAGATTCGGAGTACTTTTTTCGAATTTGGAGTCAAGTATAAATTCAACAAGTATTTTTCTGCTCGCGCTCAGCACAGGTATATTATTAGAAGTAAAGAGCGACATGTAAATCGTTTTACGCTTGATGCAACAGGTCGATGGAAATTGAAGCCTGTTAAACTCGAACTTAGCTATCGATTTAGAATACAACATGGGGCGGTAACATTTACAAAAGAACCTTCTTCTTTTATCCGAAATAGATTTCAAGCGCGGTACTCCCTTTTCAAGAAGATGAAGGTTTTTGCTAGGTATGAAAGTTTCTATCAGTTTAACGACAAGAACAGGTTTAGGCAGAACCTTTTTGCTGCGGGACTTTATTTAAAAGTCAATAAACAATTGGACTTGTCTATTTTCTACAGATTTGATCAAAAAATAAACACTAAAAATCCCGAGAGAAGGAATATTATTGCGGTTCTCGTAACCTATGAGTTATAGAATTTGAATCAATTGTTGATTCCTTCATTGACAGTTAATCGAATTTGTTTACGAAGCTTTGACCAATACCGAGACCATTCACTACGAAAACCGTATTTCAATTTTACCAAACTGAACGGACCTAATTGGCTGAAGCGCTCAGGTTTGATAAGTCAGTTGTTTCCAGTTTAGCGCCAAGCGAATTCAAATCATCGATTAAGAATTTTGCAGAAACGGTAGCTCCTGAAATTCCGTCAATATCATCTTCCAATTTGAATCCATGATTTTTACCAATGAATTGTTTCAACCATTTCGGACGGCAAATTTCATAACCGTATTCTCCTCCATAATTTGCGATATCAACCTTTTTAATGTTCAGGTCTGTATCGTAAACCACGATGTAATCAAAGGTCTCATAAGATTGATAATTCGGATTAGATGGAGCAGCGCAACCGCCAATTTTACATCCAAATGCAGAAGTGTAGCACGCATATCCGATTATTTTGCCCTCAGATTTGACAACGCTCAATGTCAGTACATCAGGTTTTAAATCAGCGGGAACCTCCATGGTTTGAATCACAACTTCTTTGTCCTTCCACACCTTCGCCGCCAGTTTGTTGACTTTTTTCTCAGGCGTAGCAAATGCCACTAGTACTAGACTAATGGCAATTGCAGCTATTTTTAGAGTATATTTCATAATTAGAACCAGTATCCGAATCCGAGGTTAAATACATTTGTTGGGCGCGGATTCGCTTCAGTAGCTACCCATTGGAAATCTGTTTTGAAAACAGTTCCAGGTGTTAATTGCAGTCCAATTCCAGCAGTTAAAATCTGTCTGTTGTAGGCTGCATTTTCTGTAATGTTATCTTCTACACCGAAATGTGTATCGTAATTCTCATATCTCACGAACGGTGTCAATCGTGGGTACGTTTGTCCTTTTTTCAAAGCTAATTTATAAGCCGCCTCTCCATAATAACCCATAATTGAGCTTCCAAGGGTTGCACCAGTGAAGTCATTGTATTGGTCCGTATTTGAAATGGATGTCATGCTTGCAACAGCTGTTAATTGAATATTATTAAAGTTGTATTGTGCGTTCAAGGCGCCCATTGCGATACCAACTGAAGAACTATCTGCAGATTGAATTGCCAAAGCATCTTCTCGATCCAAGCCATCGTACATTGTTGTTTCTGTATTTCCGTAGTACCCAGAAAGACCAACTCTCAATCCATTTAATCCGTAAAAAGTCAATTTACCAGTGTAAGAAGGCATTCTGAACGAAGCCTTAGCTCCTTTTTGACGGCCTCCTCTAATTCCGCTACTTCCTGATAATTTTGCAGAGCCATCATATCCTTTGAAGCCATTTACAGCATATATTTGATATTTAAGATTTGCTTTTTTCAAAATTCCATGGAATCCAAGTCCCATTTCTCTCCATGTTGTTGGGATAACATATTTATCAAACCCTGGTCGCTCAACCCCATTAAACAAAGTAGGTTCGTGGAATTCATTTACATAACCCATTGGTATAAGAATGATTCCCGCTTTAATATTAAAGGCGCTATTTACACTATAGTTAATGAAAGCTTGCTCAACATAAACCTCATCCACATGTTCGAATTCTATTTCAGTAAAAAATTGAAAGCTCTTTTTGAATTTATACCCCATGAACAAAATTACACGGTGCAAATCCATTGTTCCATTCTGAAAAGTTCCGTTTTCTATTCCTTGATTGTAATGTGCCTCACCATAACTACCAATTGCAAAGCCTTGGTCTGCAAACATGATTTTTTTTGTACTACTATTTAGGGTAGAATCTAGATACGTTTGTGCGTTCAGTGTTGATATTAAAATGAAACTAAGAATTGTTATGAGTATTGTTTTTTTCATATAGTAGAAATCTTTATTTTTTTCGTGTTGTTTTATGGGTACAAAGAAAGGCAACAGATAAAGTTTCCACAATACCCTAAAAGGGGTATTTTTAATTAGTCTAAATAAGGAAATGCTTTTATATGCTATGATAGCAGCTGTTTCGGGAGGTTATTATTTTTAGGGGGGGGGGTTAGACATGATAAAATTCATG
>JABSPC010000786.1 GCA_013215515.1 Crocinitomicaceae bacterium | reverse complement strand
CAGTAGTGTTTTAATTTATTGATTTTAATTCTATTCGTCTTTTGTTTCTTCTGTAAGATTGAACATCACTAATCAGTTTCAAACAATACTAACCCCTCGAAAAATCGAAAAATCGAACAATCGAACAATCGAATTCACTATCTTTGCGGCAATGAATTTGAAGAACGACTTAATATTAAGAGCAGCGAGAGGAGAGGACATCGAAAGATATCCTGTTTGGCTGATGAGGCAGGCGGGTAGAATTCTTCCTGAATATAGAGCTGTACGTGGCACTCTATCTGGATTTAAAGAACTTGTTGAAACGCCCGAGCGTGCTGCTGAGGTTACGGTTCAACCCGTTGATATTCTTGATGTTGATGCGGCAATTATATTCTCTGACATTTTAGTCGTTCCAGAAGCAATGGGGCTTGAATATCAATTGATTGAGAAAAAGGGCCCTTGGTTTGAAAAAACAATCCGAACGGAAGAAGCGTTGGAATCTATCGATACTGATTTCGATGTTGAAGATAGATTAGGATATGTTTTGGAAGCAATTAGAATCGCAAATAAGGAGATTGATGGTCGGGTGCCAATGATTGGTTTTGCTGGTGCTCCGTGGACAATCTTTTGTTATATGACAGAAGGGCAAGGCTCGAAAACTTTCTCCGAAGCGAGAAAAATACTTTACACAAATCCTAGTTTGGCACATGACTTGCTTAATCGTATCACAGATGTGACAATTCGATATATCAAAGCTCAGATAAAAGCCGGCGTTCATATGGTTCAGGTTTTTGACTCTTGGGCGGGGATTCTTGGAAAAGAACAATATGCTGAATTTGGATTAAAATACATTGATAGAGTTGCTTCGGCGATTAACGAAGTTCCTGTGACATTATTTGCCAAGGGAGCTTATAATTCAATTGTTGAGTTATCGAAAATGGATTGCAATTCAATCGGAGTTGATTGGAATATGCAAATGGAGACGATCCGAAAAACGGTTGGTGAAACTCGAACTTTGCAAGGGAATTTAGACCCATGTACTTTGTATTCGTCACATTCTGAGGTGGAGAGACTGACGAATAATATGCTAGATTCTTTCGAAAGTAAAAGACATATTGTTAATTTAGGGCACGGTGTTTATCCGGACGTTGATCCTGAGAAGGTAAAAACATTTATTAAAACAGTTAAAAGTTATGAAGTTCACTACTAAAAACAGAATTAAAGCAATTTCTACAATGGCCTTTGTGGCGTTGTCGTTTTGTGCTTCGTCTCAAGACAGTGAGAACCTGGTTGCAAACCCGAGTTTTGAGTCTACAGATAAAAAAGTAAAGCGATTGGGATCAATTGCAAACGCAACAGGATGGACTTCTCCAACTGGCGTTCGTGCAGATTTATTCGTTTCTAGTAAACTTCAAGATGTAAACGTTCCAAAGAATATTTATGGATCCGAAGATGCAAAAGACGGTGTTAATTATGCTGGGATAGTTGCTTATTCATATGGAAATAAAGTTCCTCGAAGTTACATTATGAGCAAGATGGACGCTCCTATGAAAAAAGGAATGACGTATTGTGTTAAGTTTAACATTTCTCTTGGAGAAGCTTCAAAATATGCTTCAAACAACGTTGGGGCATTGTTCTTGAAAAAGCCAAAAGGTACTGACGCTAAGCTTCCTGTCATTGATGAGCCAAGTGTGGTTCACTTCAATAATGATATGAAGATTATGAACGCTCGTTACAACTGGACGGAAATTTGTGGAACATATGTGTCTAGAGGAGGTGAGAAGTACATTATGCTCGGAAACTTTATGTCTGATGATGATACGAAGTCAGAAAGAATGAAGAAGAGTAAAGACGTGAAAGTAAAAGAACTTGTAGCGGCTTACTATTATATCGATGATGTATCTGTTCAATTATTGGACAGTGATAAAGGTGAAAGATGTGAGTGCGCTGCTGAAGAAGCAGGTGATTCATATTCAACTACGATTTATCAGAAGGTATTTCAAATGACAGAGGAAATGACACCTGCTGAACAAATTGAAGAGCACCAAGTATTCTTCGCTTTTGGTAGGGATAAAATGAATTCAGAAGGTGAAGCATCTTTAGATTTTATCATCGAGAAAATGAAAGCGAATCCAGCAATTAAACTTCAAATCAACGCTCATAACAACGAGATGGAGGATGAAGTTGCTATGGAAAACGATTATTATGCTGATATGGACGGAAAACGTCTTGGAGCGGTAATGAAATATTTACTGGCTGGAGGAATTGAAGAAGGAAGATTAATTCCTTCACAGAAAGGAAGTGCATCTCCAAGCCCAGATGTAACTCCAGAAGATATTGAAGCAGATGAGGATTTGGCTTTAGCGAAAAGCAGAAGAGTTACCTTCAAAATTAGAATGTAAGTTATTGAACATTTTAACACAAAAAAACTCCCTCCCGATAGTCATCGAGAGGGAGTTTTTTTGTGTTAAAATGTTACTTAAGATCAGAATCTTTTCAATTTATCTCACTTAATCAGCTGAGTAAACAAACTTAATTGTCTTTTGCTTGCCATTATCGTAAGTTACAACTGAGGTGTATACTCCTGTTATGATAGAAGGGCTCGAAAGAATTATTTCATTGAGTTTTCCGTTACTCGTTTTTGATAATACCGTGCGCCCCATATTATCTTGTAGAACAATAGCAGTAATATGATTTGCTTGGAAGTGAATGGATTTCGTATCATCCGTAAAAACAATTGGATTGACGTTTTTACAGCCGTTAAATAGTTTTACTTCAAATTGTTCGGTTGTTCCGTTTAAATCTGTCTGTGATAATTTGTAATAAGCTGAATTAGTCTCTGTGTTCGGGTCTATCCATCGATAGTCTAACTGAGATGAGCTGTTTTCACTAGTTTGGATCATTGCCACTTCCGAGAAATCTATTCCATTTGTTGATTTCCATATGGTAAAATAATCACTGTTGCTTTCGGTGATTGTTGACCAATTTAAAAGAGCTTGATCATTTTCACACTTTGTTTCGAAATTTTCCAAACCTACAGGGAGTGGTGCACATGGCGGTGCATCATATGAAACACGTAAGTTGCATAGTCCTGCT
>JABSPC010000785.1 GCA_013215515.1 Crocinitomicaceae bacterium | reverse complement strand
ATTTATTGAATTTCATAATTTTCTGTTTTAATTACGGTAAGAATATTGTTTCAACAGCAGTCGTGTGAACACGGCTTCTGATGTATCCAAGCTCTTGTATCGCTCCATTTTTAGCAATAATATCAAAATATGCTACTGGATTGTCTTCTTCGCCGGCAGCATCATAATAAGGCTGAACATTGAAATAAGCAAATCCCGATCCATTTGTTATAATGGTATCAATATATGCTTGAGTCGCCGGATTCGATGACGGATCTCCAATAATTATAACCTTTGCGCCGCTAACTAACTCGTTAGAAGCCGAGCGAACAAATATTTTTACCACTGATGGATTCGTGTTTTTACATGAATGTAAAATGCCCAATGATAAAAATACCATTGCCAAAACCCCTACTTTTCCTATTAATTTTCCCATGTTTTCCTATAAACAATGACGTCCAAAGATAATCTATTTTAGATTATATAAAAGAACTTTAGTCCTTAATTCTTAACTTCGTACGCCTTATTAAACTGTTTGGTTACAATATATAACAAATAAGGCACGTAAAAAGTTACAAATTACCATTCCACCTGTAAGAACGAACGAAATAGGGATTGGTTGGTATTATTAATTGAGATGGAGGAAAAAGTAAAGAAAATTCGCGAAGAGGTAGAGAGGTTCATTGTAAGCTCTAATGAAGAATTGGAAAAATTTAGAATTTCTTTCTTAGGTTCTAAAGGAGCAGTAAAAGGATTGTTTGCAGATTTAAAGTCTGTTGCTAGCGAACAAAAGCGCGAAGCGGGACAATTGGTTAATGGCTTGCGTGAGTTCGTTCAGAATAAATTTGATTCACTCAAGGGTGAGCTAGAAAGTTCAGACAGTGAGGATCAAAAAACAGATACTTCCAGACCTGGAGATCAATTGGAATTGGGAGCACGTCATCCGCTTTCTCTTGTGAGGTCTGAAATAATAGAAATATTTAGTCGGATTGGATTTACAATTTCAGAAGGACCAGAAATTGAAGATGATTGGCATAATTTCTCAGCATTGAACTTTCCTGCTGAACATCCAGCAAGAGATATGCAGGATACTTTTTTTATTAAAAAGGGAGAAACGCCTCATGAAGAAATTGCACTTAGAACACACACTTCGTCGGTTCAAGTTCGAGTTATGGAGAATGAAGAACCGCCTATTCGTACGATTTCACCAGGAAGGGTTTACCGTAATGAAGCAATTTCTGCACGAGCACACTGTTTCTTCCATCAAGTTGAAGGACTGTATATAGATAAGGATGTTTCATTTGCAGATTTAAAGCAAACACTTTTGCATTTTGCAAAGGAAATGTTTGGTGAGAAAGCTCAGATTCGTCTTCGCCCGTCTTATTTTCCATTTACAGAACCAAGTGCTGAGGTTGATGTTTCATGCACGATTTGTAACGCAAAAGGGTGCAATGTCTGTAAATACACGGGCTGGTTAGAAATTTTGGGTTGTGGAATGGTTGACCCAAACGTTTTGGAAGCAAGCAATATTGACAGTAAAGAATTTTCTGGATTTGCATTTGGAATGGGCGTAGAGCGAATAGCTCAGTTAAAATATAGAGTAAACGATTTGCGTTTGTATTCTGAAAATGATGTAAGATTTTTGACACAGTTTACGTCAGGAATATAATGGGACTTTTTTCAAAAAATAAATCGGAAGCCAAATCGACGATGGTTTGGAATCAACTGAATTCAATTGAACAATTGAATGAAATTATTGTTGCAGCTCAGGAGAAGCCTGTAGTTATTTTTAAACACAGCACTAGGTGCGGAATTTCGGCAATGGCGCTCGAGTCATTCAAGGCGAATTGGACATCTCAAGACACTCTTGCAGATGTTTATATTCTAGATTTATTGAATCATCGAGACGTTTCAAATGAAATTGTTGTTCTGACAGGTGTGTTTCACCAATCGCCTCAGGCAATTGTACTCAAAGGAACAGAGGTGGTTTATGAAGCAACGCATTCAGGAATTAATGCAAGGAAAATAGAATCGATACTAAGAAAAGAATGAAAAAATACATTGTTGTAGCTCTAATCGTACTGGTTGGAGGAGCTTTAGTCATACTTCCATTGATGAAGGGCGATTCCGAAACGGATGAATTGATAGTTCATGTAGCGTTTAATTTTGAAGGAAATGTGGGGACTACTGTGAACACTGAATCAACAATTAAAATAAAACTAGTAGAGAAAGAAGATTTAGCTAAAGTGGATCTTATTTTTAATTCCAAAGTCATTAAGTCGTGGAACAAACCAACTTCAAATATGGAGTTTACATTTGCTCCAGATCGAATAGGAACGTTCACATTGCAAGTTGTTTCAACAAACGTAAAAGGCGTTAAGAATAGTGATGATAGACACTTAAGAGTTCTATCAGACATAACCCCAGAGCAGTTAACGGCCAAAATTGTAGACACCTACAGGCACGACGTTTCAAGTTATACTCAAGGATTAGAATTCTATAAAGGCCGTTTGTTTGAAGGAACGGGTCAGTTTGGAAAATCAAAAGTATCTGAAGTTACGTTAGATGGGGAGCCAGTGGAAGGGTTTTCTCAAACGCTTAACGGGGCCTATTTCGGCGAAGGAATTACGATTCATGACGATTTACTGTATCAATTGACATGGAAAAAAGGAAAGTGTTTTGTGTATTCTTTGGATGGCTCAATTCAAATTCTTGATGATTTTGATTTTATTGGACAAGAAGGATGGGGGTTATGTAATGATGGCGAATTCTTAATTATGTCAGATGGAACGGAGCGAATTACGTTTAGAAACCCTAAGAACTTTCAAATTCAAAAAACAATAGACGTTTACAATGATCGAGGTCCGATGACTCAATTGAATGAGCTCGAATACATTGATGGTAAGATATATGCGAATGTGTACCAAACAAACTTGGTTGTCGCTATTGACCCCGAATCGGGGAAGGTTCTTGAGCAAATAAACTGTGACGCACTTTATGCCGCAGGCCGAGGAAATGGAGAAGTTCTTAACGGAATTGCATTCAATTCTGAAACAGGAAAAACCTATTTAACAGGAAAAAACTGGAAGTATTTGTTCGAAGTTGAGTTTGCTAGGAATTAAGTTTCTGAACCACTTATTTTTCACCTTGCTTTTGATGTGGTAATTCGCAGCTAACCATCCAGTTAATTCCAAATTGATCGGTGAGCATTCCAAAGTAAGAACCCCAGAATGTTTTTTCTATAGGGGCATAGTGATTTTCCCTTCTTTGGCTAAAGCACTGAAGATACGACCGGCTTCTTCTGTCGTATCCGTGTTAACCGAAACAGTAAAATTGTTTCCTTGTTGGACTGTAGGGGACCACTCACCACCAGCATCGCTGCCCATTAGCATTGTTTCTTTACTGATCGGGAATGAAAGATGCATAATTTGAGATTTCATTTCCTCAGACATTGGTGGCGCTCCTTCTTTTTGTGGCATATCTGCGAAGGTTCCGACATGTTGAAAACCGCCTCCAAAAACGGATTGATAAAAGTCAAATGCTTGTTTGCAATTACCATTAAAGGACATTGAACCATTGAATGGACCATTAACAGTAGGCCCAGCGCCAAACGCCCAATTTAGTGTAACAATTTCGCTCAATTGTTTAATACCCATTAACATTAAAGAGAGAATTGCTCCACCACCGATTTCACCCTCTACAAAATATAAAGTTGGAACCACTGAAATCATAAAAATAAAGCTTTCGTTTTTTCCAGTGTATATGCATAGCCTAAACCAATGTCTGCGTAAAAAAAGCTCAATAGATAAGCACTTATACGGGCTGGAACGTAGAGACTATGACGATAATTTTCTCCGAATCGAGTGAGGAAATTAACGTTGACTCCAAGGAGTAAGGGTGAAATTGAATTTATCGCAAAATTTGACCTATAAGTTGGAATACTATCCCGTTTAACTCGAAGTTGGGCTAATTGCGCTTCCTCAGATTGATCATTTGCAACAAATTTTAGGCTGGACTTTTTAATTTGAGAAGAAATAACGGGACCTTTAGGGTTCACATACTGGTAATGAATGGTGTTTTTTAATGGTTTTAGTGATTTTTGCATAGCGAACCATTCCAGGTTTAGAGTAAAGCGTATCTGGATAATCCTGAGAATAACTATTCGATGCGATAAACAGGACAAAGAAGAGCAAAAGGTATTTCGTTGGTTTTTAGTGAGATACGGCAAGTATAGTTAAAGAAAACGGGCTATTTTTGGAATGAATAAGCTCTTGCAACTTTAGCAATTCTAATTTCAAAGGCATCATACCAACTCTCTTTTCCTTGTTTTTGTGCCTCCTGATGTTCAATACTGGACCTCCAATTCAATATATCCTCTTCACTTTTCCAATAAGAAACTGTGATTTCAGGATTTCCCTGTGCAGAATCAACACCCAAAAAACCATTTTGCTGAGAAGCCAATTCGACCATTTTTGCCACCATGTCATCATAACCATCGAGGTTAGCCGATTGAGCAGCACTAAAAATCACAGCATAATAAGGAGGCTTAGGTGTTTTTGCTAGCATTTTATTCTGTTGTAAAGGGCGTAAACGGATCAAATTGATTGATCGTATTTATTTCTTTTTCTGTTTGGTCTTCTACCCTTAATATTCGTCCAGGGTATTTCTCAACCATAGACATATCGTGGGTTGCCATTAATACAGAAGTGCTTCCTTCTTTGCTAATGGCCAATAATAATCGCATAATTTCTTCAGATGTTTCTGGATCTAAATTTCCAGTTGGTTCATCTGCTAGAATTAACTTAGGGTTGTTGAGTAGCGCTCGAGCAATTGCCACACGCTGCTGTTCTCCTCCAGAAAGGGCAAACGGCATTGAGTTAATTTTCTGCTCTATACCAACAAGTTGCAACACCTCCTTTGCGCGCTTTTGCATTTTGGTTTTATCCTTCCATCCAGAAGCGCCCATTACAAACATTAAATTGTCTAAAACGGTACGATCTGTCAATAATTGAAAGTCCTGAAATACAATCCCTAAGGATCTTCTTAGGTTGGGAATGTCCTTTTTCCTAAGCGAATTGAGATCAAATGAGTCAATCCTTCCGGTTCCATTTGACAACATAAGCTCACCGTAAAGCACCTTGAGTAAACTACTCTTTCCACTCCCCGTTTTCCCAATGAGGTATACGAATTCATTCGATTTAATCTCGACGTTTATATTTTTTAAAACAACAAGCTTATTTTGTTGAATTTCGCCAGATTTGATTTCAATTACATTGTTCACGATTCTGTTTGTTTAATGTAAAGGTGAGAATAACGGTATGGATTTTGTCATACCCTTTGGAAATAATCTTAACAGAATCGCGTTTAAAACTTTTAAGGCGCCTCTCCAAACCCCTTATCAAGTCGATTACTTTTACTTGGTTATAAAGCAGTTAAAATGAAAAGAATTCTAATTATTCTTATTGCAATCGTATCCTTTCAAGTCTCAGCGCAGACTTCGGAAAAATACAACAGTGATTACGAGAATTTTTATCGTGGAGAAGAGTTGTTTGAGAAAGAGCAGTTCGCAGCAGCCCGGAGAGAATTTAGACTCTTCATCGATGGTTTTGATCAACCAAATGATCCAATGTATGTGAAAGGGGCCTATTATGAGGCTATATCAGCGCTAGAACTGTACAACAATGATGCTGTATCACTTCTTGAGTCATTCAACAAAAATTATCCAGAAAGTATTTACAAGAAGGACATTTATTACCGTCTTGGTAAATTTTATTATTACAAGAAAAAGTGGGATGATGCCTTGGAATGGTTCAATAAGTTGAGCGTTCAAGATATTCCAATGGAGGATAGAGAAGAGTTTTATTTCAAAATAGGGTATGCAAACTTTAAAGGAAAAAACTTTGAGGCAGCACGAATAGCTTTCCTTGAAATTAAAGGTGGAGTTTCACAATATGCCGCTCCAGCGTTGTATTATTATTCGCATATCGCTTATCAAAATGAATCGTATCAAGTAGCTTTAGAAGGGTTCTTAAAATTGGAAGATCATGATAAATTCGGAGAAATAGTTCCTTTCTATATTGCTCAGATTTATTATTTACAAGGTAAGTATGAGGAGGTTACGAAATACGCAGGAAAGATCTACGGTAAAGATGGTAAACTGAAAGAAAAGGAAATTAACCTTCTTATTGGAGACGCATTTTATAGAATAGGAAAGTACGACGAGGCAGTTCCATACCTTGAGAAATACAACAGGTCAAGTAAGACTTCAAGAGACGAAGATTACCGGTTGGGGTATGCGTATTATAAGAGTGGGCATTATGAAAAAGCCGTTCGTTTATTTGATAAAGTTAAAAAGGTTGAAGACAGTTTAGGCCAAATTTCTTATTACCACATTGGTGAATGCATGCTCAAGTTGGAGAACATCGTTTCCGCTAGATCTGCATTCGAAAGAGCCGCGTTTATTGATAAAGACCCAGTAATTCAGGAAGATGCGCTTTACAATTATGCAACCTTGTCTTATCGCTTGGATATTAATCCTTATGATGAAGCAGTGGAAGCGTTTGAAATGTATCTGGATCGCTATCCAAATTCGGAACGGAAAGAAGATGTCTACCAGTATCTAGTTAATGTGTATGTCAATACAAACAACTATACGAAAGCATTGGCATCATTGGAAAAATTGCCGAATAAAAACATTCGATTGAAACAAGCGTATCAGTTGATTGCATACAATCAAGGAGTTGAACGTTATCAGAAAAACAATTACACGGGCGCCATTGCCTCTTTCAATTTGGCTAAGAAGTATCCAATTGACCAATCGCTTTCAGGAATGGCCGTTTACTGGACAGCAGATTCGTACTTCAGACAAAATAAATACAATCAGGCAATCGAAAATTATAAGAAATTCGGTTTGCTTCCATCGACTACAGCACCAGGCTTAAAATCTGAGTCATTGTATAATATTGGGTATTCTTATTTAGAGCGCGCCAATGCCTATCATAAAAAGGGGAATATGTCTCAACGTGAAAATGAGTTGAGAAAATCCGGATCAGCATTTAGAAGTTTTATAGACGCTAACCCAGCACATGATCAGAAAAAAGCGGATGCCCTAATGCGAATAGGAGACACTTATTTTGTGTTAAGCCAAAATGTCGAAGCAATTTCGTATTACAAAAAGGCACTTGCGTTGAGGGCTGGATACGAGGATAGAGCATTATTCTATATGGCAAAAACATATGGATATATGTCGGGTAAATTGTCGGAGAAGATTTCACATTTATTGGATATCATCAACAACTATCCTCAATCAAGATATCTTCAGCCCTCTATTAAAGAAGTGGCTAGAACGTATTACGCGAATGGGGAATACGATAAAGCATTGAGTTATTACAACAAGATTATTTTCGATTATCCGAACTCTGCATTGGTTATTGACGCTAGGGTTAATGTTGCAGACATTCACTTTAAACAAGGAAATTACGATAAAGCAGAAGAAGAATACCTTTCAATTCTTTCTGAGTACGGAGCCTCAGACGCAAAAGTTTGTGATCGAGTATCACAGGGCTTAAAGAATCTTTATACTGAAACTGGGGAAATAGAGAAGATTGACGTGTTGGCAAGCCAATATTCTTGTGTTCAATTCACAACGGATGAAAAAGAGGACCTGTATTACGGACCAGCAATTGAGGCGTACTATGATAGTACACTTTCAAGTAATGAACGTTATAGCCGAGCAATTCCAAAGCTAGAGAAGTACCTAGAGAAGTTCCCTAATGGTAGATACAAAACAGAATTATCTGATTATTTGGCAAACAGTCATTTTGAAATTGGAGACATTGCAACAGCGATTTCAATTTACAGAGAGGAATTAAAGGGGCCAAAAACTAGATATACGGAATTTGCTGCAGCGAGAGTATCAAGTTATTTATACAACGAGGGACAATTTGAAGAGGCAATACCATATTATAAGAGGGTGGAGCAGGTAGGTTCAAATCCAGAGAATAAGTACGATGCGAAACTTGGATTAATGAGATGTCATTTCCAAATAGAGAATTGGCAAAATGCCGCTCTTTACGCAAGTAAAGTATTGGCTAGCCCTGAAACAAGTGGTGATATAGAATTACAGTCTCATTATGTTAGAGCGTTGTCGAATTACAATATTGGACACTATAATGACGCTAGACTTTCATTGCAATGGCTTGTGAAAAACACAACCACAAACATGGGTGCGGAAGCAAGACATGCGTTAGCTGATATTGCATTCAAACAAGGCAAACTGAGCCAAGCACATGAGGAGATTCTTGGACTTCTTCAAATGAGACCACAATACAATTATTGGATCGGTAAAGGAATGATCTTAAGAGCTCGTATATATATGGTTCAGGACAACTTATTCCAAGCAGAACAGGATTTAAGAGGTATCCGAGAACATTATACGAATTTCGAAGATGGAATCATGGAAGAAGCCAATGCGCTTTGGGATGAATTGATGCAGTTGAAAGACGCACCGAAGGACATAGAAGGAGGAGGA
The DNA here is from genome assembly GCA_013215515.1 of Crocinitomicaceae bacterium. Lineage (GTDB taxonomy): Bacteria > Bacteroidota > Bacteroidia > Flavobacteriales_D > Crocinitomicaceae > UBA4466. The sequence goes on along the minus strand of JABSPC010000785.1, from coordinate 42 downwards.
CAACGAACAATTGAAATAGATGAAAATTAGAATGAGATATAT
>JABSPC010000784.1 GCA_013215515.1 Crocinitomicaceae bacterium | reverse complement strand
TGTTTTTCATCTTTCTTGTTTACAGGCAATTTGATTGTCATTCTGGTCCATTCGCCTTGTTTGCTTTCAATATGTAAAGTACCATTATTCTGTTGAAGCATGGATTTGCACAATTGAATTCCAAGTCCAGTACCAATTACTTCCTGTCCATTTTTCTTTGACACCATAGAACTGTTGTCAGAAATTTCATTTACAGTCTTCTCGCTCATTCCAGCCCCAGTATCTTCAACGATTATGTTACATAACTTACCATTCGCACTTGAAGAAATACGTATGTACCCTCCTGATTCAGTAAACTTTAAAGCATTATCAATTAAGTTTCTCAATACAATTTTGATAGAATCAAGATCCGCAAATACACGATCAGAAACCGAGGTATTATTCTCAAATTGAATTTTTTTATCATTTATCAAGGGAATATAGTCGAAGGCTACATTATGGATAATACGTTTGACTTTATGCGATTCCTTGTGAAAATAAATTTGTTTCGTTTGAAGTAAAGCCCAATTGAGAAGATTATCCAACAAAGAGTAGGTTCCATTCGCTATCGCACTGTTACTAAGGAGTAATTCCGTAAGATCTTCCGTTTCTCCTGACTTAGCCGATTGGAGCAGAGAATCATTGTTCAATTTTAAGGCATTCACGGATGATCTTAAATCATGACTCACAACTGAGAACAATTGATCTTTCATTGCATTCAATTTATCTACCTCCTTCTTCTGAACCTCAATTATTTGCTTCGCCTTTGATTTTTGACGATAAAAGAAAATTGCAGTAAGAACTAGAGCCAGCAGTAAAATAGATGCGTAAATGAATCCATTCCGCTCTGCTTTTCGAATCCGGTTGTCTTTTGCCAGAATCAATACTTCTTTCTTATTTTCAACCTCTAGTCTTTTCCTTTGCTCATTAAATAATTTCGTTGCATTCTGTCGGTCATTTAATGAATCTTTCCATTGGTCGTATTCATACCTATATTCTAATGAGAGTTCAAAGTTTTCACGTTCCTTTTCAACAACAGACATGTTCAACGCAGCGTTCTGTTTCAGTTCGAAATCCTTCGTTAGCTTTGATAATTCATATCCTTTGACAAAATATGGAATTGCTAAATCGTCTTTGTATTGCGTATAATATAAATTAGCTACATCCATGTATGAGCTAACAATGTGATTTGTATCCTTAACAATCATAAAATATTTCAATGATTGAAAAAGATACGTTTCGGCTTTGGTAAATTGTTCCAAATGAAGATGACAAATTCCAGCATTATGATAAATGACACCTTCATTGAGTTTGAATTGCTTCATTGATTTCGAACCTATAACATCATCAAAATAAGAGAGTGCTTTTTGATATTCTTTTGATGAACTTTCGATTAAGCCAAGCTTTATTACTACTAGCGGGTACAACTGAAATGATTCGGGGATTCCCAAGAAGGACTGCCGAGCTTTATCGAACAGTCCTTTTTTTATCAAGCTTACTCCTCTGAAGAACAAGCAATAATGGGTTAAATCAGATTTGTGTCCATGTGCAGCCAAATACTTATTTGCATAAACAAGGGTAGAATCGTAATTTTTATCAAAAAAGTAGGATCTAGATTTTGTAAAGTCTGGATTCAGCTTTTCTAAAGTTGACACGCGTTTCAAACCTTTGTCAATTTGCACAAAGGTATTCTCATCCTGAGAATAACAAGCAAATGCTCCCCAGGCTATAGCAAACGTTATAACAAATTTAAAAGCGGCCATGGGTAAACTCCACAGCTAGGACATTTGAACTGTAGTAACCGTTCCACGAGATGTTTTCGGATCATCATTTTCAAGGCAAAGATCTATCTTCGTTATCTTACCTTTATTACTAGAACAAGTAAATTCATAGTATGAAACTCTATATTCTGACGGAACATGACCATGATTTCGGTAATCCATATTATATTGTATCAATCCGTAAAATGTATCAGGATTAGCTTCTTGTATTTGAGTAAACTTTAGCGTTCCAATGAATTTTACATCCACAAATACCACTATACGCATAATTATTGACTGACCTTTATCAATATACTTAGCTGTTACGAGTGGCGCCGAAGGATAAGCAACATCCGCACCTTCTGGGAATTTAAATTTTGAATTTTCGTTGATTGTAATAAATGACATTGAATGATTTGTTTTATGGTTATTAAGTGACAAATTACCAACAATTAAACATCAATGTCAACCGTACATGTGCGTGAAATAATACGCAAATATTGCAACTAACAGGTGTTTTAACGGATGAAATTCTAACACTTTTTCAAATATGGAAATGTAATAGAAATTTAGGAAGCCGATCTATAAATCACTTAAAAACAGAATTCGAAATTGCCCATTTTCGCCACGTCAAGGAAGCTTCTGCGTTCAAAATTTCGAAATTAGGATATTCATCAGTGAGAACTACTGCATCACTAAAATCAATTGTTTTTAAATCTACGAATTCAGGATATTGGAGATGATCACGCATTGTTGATACAAATAATAAATTACGATCACTTTCATCTTCGGATGTTGGCCAAATTGAAGTGTTAAAACCAGAATCTTTAAGCGTCACATAAATCGATCGGACACCTCTGCCCTTCTTTCCTTTAATGTAGTTGTAGCTGTTAATCAAGAAGATCCCGCCTGGATTAAGTACCTTTTTCACTCGAGATAAACTCTCTTTGGTTAAGATATGGCTCGGAGTTTCTTCCCCCTTAAAAATATCAAACAGGACAACATCGAATTTCTTCTTGGTTGTATTCATGAAATGCCGACCATCATCAATGGTAACCTTTACTTCATTCGACAGATTAAAATACTTTCTAGCGACGTACTCCATGCGCTCATCAAGCTCACACACTTCCACGTAAAATCCATTATCTCTAAGGTGATTCGCAATACTTCCACCACCCAGACCGATTAGTAAGACCTTTCTTTTCTCTATTGGAAGCGCCTCCAATAGATATTTTGCGAATTTATGAACGTAGCTGAAATAAACCTCTTCACCTTC
>JABSPC010000783.1 GCA_013215515.1 Crocinitomicaceae bacterium | reverse complement strand
TCGTGCGGTTAAATCGGGAGATAAAGATATTATAAAGGAGCACGGTTTAGCTGTTGCTATCAAGGAAACATTGGATGCTGGTAAATCAGTTCGTTCAATGACTTTCGATGAACTAGAGATAGAAATTGTTCGTTCATTTCAATTGATTACAGCGAAGCCCGTTATGTACTTGTGCAACGTTGATGAAGCTTCTGTAAAAAATGGGAATGTACTTGTAGATGCTCTTAAGGCCTCAGTTGCAGGTGAAGATGCTGAAGTATTAGTAATTGGAGCAGCGATCGAAGCAGATATTATAGAATTGGAAACATACGACGAGCGTCAAATGTTTTTGGATGAATTAGGGTTGGAAGAAGTAGGAGTGAATCGATTGATTCGTTCGGCTTATTCACTTCTAAATTTAGATACATATTTCACTGCAGGTGTTAAGGAGGTACGCGCTTGGACAATCAAGAAAGGGATGACCGCACCTCAGGCTGCTGGCGTAATTCACACAGATTTCGAAAAAGGATTTATCCGTGCCGAAGTGATGAAATACGAAGACTTTATTACTTTAGGTAGTGAAGTAGCTGTTAAGGAAGCAGGGAAGTTTAAGATAGAAGGAAAAGGATATGTTGTAGAGGATGGAGATGTAATGCACTTCCTTTTCAACGTTTAAATAAAATTATAAATACTATGAAAGCAAACGATCCAACTTTAAAATCATGGGTTGAAGTTCCGGCAAATTCGGACTTCCCAATTCAAAATATTCCGTTCGGAATTGGTTTTAGAGAAGATGGCGCGCCGCGCGTGGTATCTCGAATTGGAGATATGGTAATTGATTTAAGAGCATTATGGATATTAGGGTATTTGGAAAATTTACCATTCGTAATGGAAGATTTCGATTCAAAAACTCTGAATAAAATGATGGAGAAAGGAAAGGAAGGTACTCGTGAATTGAGGAACCGACTTTCAACCTTATTCTCTTTGGATAATGATGATTTGTCAAAAAAAGAACACCATATCCCTCAAATATTACTCTCAATTGATGAAGTAACGATGTTGATGCCCGTGAAAATTGGAGATTACACCGATTTCTATTCAAGTGAGCAGCATGCATATAACGTTGGATGTATGTTCAGAGACCCGGACAACGCGCTTTTACCGAACTGGAAACATATCCCTGTTGGATACCACGGAAGAGCATCTTCAATCGTCGTTTCAGGAACTGATTTTCACCGACCAAAAGGACAACAAAAAATTGAAGAAGATCAACCACCAGTATTCGGACCATGTCGTTTATTCGATTTCGAATTAGAAATGGGGTTTATTACGTATCAAGGTAAGCCGATGGGAGATTCTATTTCAACTGCTGAAGCGGATGATTTCATTTTCGGTATGTGCCTATTCAATGATTGGTCGGCGAGAGATATGCAAAAATGGGAGTATGTTCCATTAGGGCCATTCCTTGCAAAAAGTTTCGCTTCCCATGTTTCTCCTTGGATTGTAACTTTGGATGCATTGGAACCTTTCCGCGTAAGTGGACCGGTTCAAGATCCTAAGGTTCTTCCTTACTTGGAGTATTCAGGAGACAAACACATTGATATCAACCTTGAAGTTTCTATTACTCCAGAAAATGGACAAGAGAAAATAGTTAGTAATTCGAATTACCGCCATATGTATTGGAACATGAATCAGCAATTGGCTCATCATGCCTCTAATGGGTGTAACATTAACGCTGGTGACTTGATGGCTTCAGGAACTATTTCTGGACCAGAAGAAGGAATGTACGGTTCAATGCTTGAGATATCTTGGAAAGGAACGAAACCAGTTCAAATGCCAGATGGTTCTGAACGTAAATTCATTGCTGACAACGATACAGTAACAATGCGTGGATTCAGCGAAAAAGATGGCGTCCGTGTTGGTTTTGGAGAAGTTACAGCGAAATTACTTCAAGCGAAATAAATGTCAGAAGTTCCTGCCCATATTGATATTGAAACAGAACGCAAAGAAATTCTTAATGCCTTTCGTGGACTTCTTCGAGCTTTAAAAGATCGAACCAAAGAAGACAATGCGCTTATTAGAAAAGCATTTGATGTTGCCCTTGATGCGCATAAAGACATGCGTCGTAAATCAGGGGAACCTTATATTTTTCATCCGATTGCTGTAGCGAGAATTTGTGTTGATGAAATGGGGCTTGGAGCCACAGCGGTTGTTTGTGCACTTTTGCATGATACGGTCGAGGATACTCATATTACGCTTCAAGATGTAGAAGATTTGTTTGGCCAAAAAGTCAGGTTGATCATTGATGGTTTAACAAAGATTCCAGAAGTATTTGACGAAAATGCATCCATTCAAGCCGAGAACTTCAGAAAGATGGTTCTTACGATTTCGGATGATATTCGAGTGGTTCTTATCAAGCTTGCCGATCGATTGCATAACATGCGAACGTTGGCTTCGATGCGTCATGATAAACGAATAAAAATTGCTTCAGAAACGAAGTTCTTGTATGCGCCTTTAGCGCATCGTTTGGGAATCTATACTGTTAAAAATGAATTGGAAGATTTGGCTTTTAGATATACAGAGCCTGATCTTTACCAAGAAATTCAAACAAAATTAAAATCGACTAAAGATGTTAGAGACCGCTTTGTTCGAAAATTTGTGCAACCGATTCGCGAGGCACTAACCCATGAGGGTTATATCTACAAAGTAAAGGTTCGTACAAAATCGATTTCTTCAATTGCTCGGAAGATTAGAACCAAAGGAGTTCCATTCGAAGAGGTGTATGATATTTTCGCAATTCGAATTATTGTTGATACGCAATTAGAACTTGAGAAACCCGACTGTTGGAGAATCTACAGTATCGTAACGGATTTTTATCAGCCGAGCCCAGACCGTTTGCGTGATTGGATTTCAACACCGAGAGCTAATGGATATGAGTCGCTGCATACAACTGTGATGTCACCGACTGGTAAGTGGGTTGAGGTTCAAATTCGTTCAGCTAGAATGGATGAAATTGCTGAAAAGGGACTCGCAGCGCATTATCGATATAAAGAATCAAAAACAGACGACAGTAAATTTGATCGATGGATTTCTGAAATTCGCGAGTTAATGGAAAACCCAGAAGTAAGCGCAATGGAATTCATTAATGAGTTCAAATTGAACTTGTTTACTGAAGAGATTTACATCTTTACTCCAAAAGGAGATTTACGTGTTTTACCAACGAGTTCGACAATTTTGGATTTTGCTTATGACATTCACACCGATATAGGTGATAAGTGTATTGGAGCAAAAGTCAACAATAAATTAATGCCGCTTAGCTATGAATTACAAAGTGGTGATCAAGTTGAAATAATTACGTCGTCGAAGCAAAAGCCGAATGAGGAATGGTTGAAGTTCGTTGCTACGGCGAGAGCTAAGCAAAAGATTAAGTCATCATTGAATGAAGAGCGTAAAGACATTGCCAAAGACGGTAAAGAGATTTTAACCCGTAAATTCAAGCAACACAGTATCCGATTCATAGGAGATAATGTGACGGTACTAGAGAAGTATTATAAAATCTCAACGGCCACTGAACTATACTTTCAAATAGCGAAAGGAAAAATCGATTTGTCGAAGCTTCGAGAAATTGAGAACAATGCAGGAATGCTTCAATTGGAGAAGAAAATTGTTCAGCCAAGAAAATCCCGAAAAAGTCAGAGCGCAATTTCAAAGGTTAATCAGAAAGGGGATACAATTATAATTGGTGAAGATTTCAAAGACATTGATTACAGAATGGCGGCTTGCTGTAGCCCTATCCCAGGTGATGATGTTTTCGGATTCATTACGATTAGTGAAGGAATCAAAGTTCACAGATACAATTGTTCGAATGCGGAACACCTTATGTCTAAAATGGCGTACAGATGTATTAAGGCACGTTGGAAAGGGCAGGATCGAAAAGAAAACATTGCTTCAATTGTCGTTCGTGGAATTGATCGTATGGGAATTGTAAATCGAATCACAGAGATCATTTCAAACC